>JBEQLM010000067.1:0-7975 GCA_040325975.1 Gammaproteobacteria bacterium
GGCGCACCGCCAATCGAGTAACCATCAACAGGTAATACCGAGATGAAATAATTCTTTTCAGGATCGAGACAGGGAACTGTTGTTACTGTTGTACAAATTTCTGGAAACGCATCAACACCATGTGTACCTTTAGCCACGACAGGCATGTAACTTTGATGGAAGCTCATTGACAAGGTATCGCGATCATCTGCTGTTCCAGTGTCGCCATCCGCGCCTACCTGCCAGTTGGGATCAACGACTGGGGTATCTCCGCTCATCTTCACCGTACCATCCGGGTTCAATGGCACGTGGTAGGTTTTATCTTCCTCAATTAACCAGCGATAGCCTGAGAGCGACGTCTCAACGACAGAGCCGACTGTGTTATTTGCCCCCTGTACTGTGACCGTTAGTGCCATTGCAGCCGGAGCCGCCAATATGGCCACCATAAACAGCAGCAACGCATTTATATATGCCATTAGGCTAAAAGACTGCATTTCTATTTTTTTACATTTCATGGAATATCCCTCGCATCATTAACCGGACATATCTGTTTTTCGAATACTGATTTCCTTAAAAACATGAACCATCCCTGACAGACCCTAGAGATATTAATTATTCTCATTTATCCGTTTCAGATTAGTGGGGTAAACCCTATATCACAGGGTAGGGTTTGGCCTGATTTTTAAATACAAGAATTACACAACAACCTACTTAATCACTGTTAAATCATAAAGTTACATCTTTTGCACCACACCGAAGCATACATTTCTCAAGCCTTGACTTATTGATAGCCATAACCAGACAATGAGGGCCTGATCCATATTCAGCCGGGAGAATTTGTTACTGTGTTTAGAATGACTTGCGTGTTTATGATTGTGTTTGCGCTTGCTCCAGGCATTACAGTGGCAGAAACCTTGTCTGCTGACGGCCACACTTCTGAGGAAAGGTTAGTACTCGGCGAACGCATGTACCGGCAAGGTATTCTGCCGAGCGGTGAGCCCATGCAGGCAATGGTATCTGCGGACGTGCCCGTGGATGGACGCATGTTTACCTGCGTGAACTGCCACCAACGCAGTGGTCTGGGGTCAATAGAAGGCTCAGTCATTACCTGGCCGGTCAATGGAAAGGAACTGTATACACCCCGACGCAGAACCGGTGCCTGGCACGCCGCCAAGGAGAAACGTGGACCGGGGGCTGCGCAACGCTGGTCACTACCATCGCAATACCAGGCTGCGGATGCACGGCCAGAGTACACGGATGAGTCATTGGCACGGCTGCTTCGAGAAGGCGTCGACCCTGCAGGCAGGACACTTGAACGGGCAATGCCACGTTACCAGATCAATGACAGTGATATGAGGGAGCTAACCCATTACCTGAAAAACCTCTCTATTGAATACGATGAAGGTGTCGATGAAAACAGGATACGATTTGCCACGGTGGTCACCGAGGGCGTATCAGCGGAAGACAGGCAAGCGATGCTTGCGGTATTACAGGCTCATATTGAAACGCATAATACCCAGACCCGGCCCCATCAACGCCGGGCCAGCGCCGGGCCTTTCTACAAAACAGAAAAGTATGGAGCCTATCGTCTATTTGAACTGGAGGTCTGGGAACTAACCGGGGCACCTGAAACCTGGCGCTCACAACTCGATGCCTTTTATCAGGCAAAACCGGTGTTTGCCATGCTTGGCGGCATTGCCAGCGGAAGCTGGGCCCCCATTCATCACTTCTGTGAAGATCGTAAGCTTCCCTGTCTGTTCCCTGTTACTGAGCAGCCTGTTGTATCTGATAGCGACTGGTACACGCTATATTATTCAAAGGGCCTGTATCAGGAAGGAGAATCTGCAGCACGCTATCTACGCACGACTCTAGATAACAATCAGAATTTAGAAGTTGTACAAATTTACCGGAACGATACTAAAGGCGCTACGCTGGCGCAGGGATTTCGAGATAATCTGAAGAAGTCTGATGGTCTTAAATCAACTGAAAAGATAATCCATGCGGACGCCCCCATAACGAACAAACTGTTACAGAAACTCTTAGCGACACAGCAACCATCAGCGATAGTACTGTGGCTCAACAGTGTAGATATGATCGCTGCCACTGACTGGCTGGCAAAACAATCTTTGCAACCCGGATTAGTACTTGCCTCCGCCAGTCTCCTTAAAGGTGATACATCAGTAATTCCAGATCACTTACGTGACCAGATTTATTTCACCTATCCGCGTGATCTGCCTGCGGACAACACGAAAAAAATTAACGTGCTGAAACGCTGGCTCGCTATACGCAAAATCCCAGCCACCAATCTGGATATCCAGTCGCAGATGTATTTCCTGGGATGGATGTTACCAGCCGCCATCTCGCACTTGCGCAGTGAGTTCTTCAGAGATTATTTTATTGAAGGTTTCGACATGATGCACGACCAGGACTACGCGATCGCCGTGTTCCCCCGGTTAACTTTCGGACCCGGCCAACGCTATGCTTCCAAGGGTTGTTATATCGTGCAGCTTACTGAAGGCGAGCAAGCGGAGCTGATAAAAAAGAGCGAATGGATTATTCACTGATAATAAATCACCCTTACCTATAAGAGGTTTATCATGTCCTTAATTATTTTGTTAAAGAGCGTTTCACATCCACTGAGTGGCATTCTCGGCCTGTCACTCATGCTATCCGCGGGTATGGCAACAAGCTCACAGGAGCATGACCCTCATGCTCACCACAAACACATGATGAAACAGACTGGCTATACAAGCTCTGTGAACAATTATGTAATTCCAGACCTTTATCTAATTGACACGTACAAGAACAAAATTTCTTTATCTAAAACACTCAGCGAAGAAGGACCTGTCATACTAAATTTTATCTTCACAACCTGCACGACAATATGCCCCGTGCTCAGTGCCACTTTTTCTCAGGTGCAACGTGAGCTTGGTAACGAAGCAAAAAATGTGCGAATGATATCTATCACCATTGATCCAGAGCAAGATACACCAGAGCGTTTGAAGGAGTACGCCAGTCGATTTAAAGCGGGATCTGAATGGCAGTTTCTGACCGGTTCTATCGATGACATCATCTCCACACAAAAATCTTTTGATGCCTACAGAGGCGACAAAATGAACCATATCGCGCTAACCTTCCTGCGCAGTACACAGGATGGCCCCTGGCTCAGACTGGAAGGTTTTACCAGTGCAGCAGAAGTGGTAACCGAATACCGCCATCTATCGAAATAAATTCAGAGGATCTTTAATAAATACCGGGGGTATTTAGCTGCAGGAGAAAAATCTATTAATGGGATTTATACTTACGATCAATAACAGAATCCACATAATCAAAGATGCTTTCGAGGGAAGAAACTTTGGAAATAAAAAAATCAGCGCCATTTTGTTGTGCAACAGCACGATATTCTGGAATATCGTGCTGACTGAGAATAACAACGACTGTGTCAGGGTGTTCAAACTTAATTGTTTTTGTCAGGTCAAGACCATTTACATCAGACTCTAAATCAATATCCATGATTATCAGATCCGGGTCATAAGTGTTTACGGTGTTCAATGTATCAGCGTCGCCTGATGATTCTTTAGTGTCCAGATCATCAAACCTGTTTAGAAGCGCCCTTTTTAACACGTCTCTATAATTAAAATTGTTTTCTACGAGTAGAGTTTTAAACATTTTGTAACGACCTAATCTCGTTAATAAAATAATCCATATTTCTTCGCTCAGCTAAATCCCTTACATTTATATATGAATATATTTTGTGGAAATAGATGAAACTCACAGACTACGGCTTAAAGGAAAAAACTCAATCAACACTGTGACTGTGAGACAAAGTTCTTTTATATAGTCGACACACAAATCGAAACTTTAAATAATCGCATGCACCATATTCGTTCAAAAAAGTAGCTTAACGCTATACAGTAGAAACCGTATTTTTAGCGTACATATGTATGTATCTTTTAGGAGTACTATTAATGTGCGGATACTAGCGATAATTAGCTAGAGTAGTTTGTTGCTTATGTTTTTAAATGATAAATAAAAAAATCAAGGAGTTTAGTATGAAATCCCCAGCTCGAATTCTTATTGCTGATGACCATACCCTTCTACGGGCAGGAATACATGCTTTGCTCGACACAGATCCAAGTTTTGAAGTTGTAGGCGAGGTAGATAACGGCAAAGATGCCTTGTACCTGGCAGGACAATTAAAACCCGACCTGATACTTATTGATCTGTCCATGCCAAAGACAAATGGCACAGAAGCCATTCAACGTATAAAGAGTCGCTACCCCGAAATAAAAATACTTGTGCTGACCGTTCACAAAACTGAAGAATATGTCCATGCTGCACTTAAAGCTGGCGCGAATGGATATTTATTAAAAGATGATACTAGTGATGAATTAATTAAGGCCATCAATGATATTTTAGATGGTAAAATCCATTTAAGCTCAAGCATTTGCGGTAACGTGGTTTTAGGTTATTTAGCAGTTCCGGGCAATGAAAATATTACTTCATCGACTAATCTCTTAACAACTCGTGAACGTGAGGTTATGAAACTCATTGCTGAAGAACATAGAAATAAAGATATTGCTAATTATCTATCTATCAGCCTGAAAACCGTCGAAAAGCATCGTTCCAATATGATGAAAAAACTGGATCTACATAGCACCAGTAGCATTACCAGTTACGCCATAAAAAATGGGATGGTTATTACAGAATAAAAAATTTAAATCGCTTATCCACGTGACAACCCTTGAAGCAGGCAATAATAGAATGAAAGCTCACGGACTGCACCCATCATTAATCAGATATATACTTACATTCGCGCTAATTTTGCTGGCGACCGGGTGTGGCGAGACAAACACTTCCAACGTAGCGTCGTCAGATGCAGTGGTGAATGTGTATGCCGATGCAGGCAATATAGTCGCGGTTCGGGTAAATAATCGCGCAACCCTGGATGGCAGCGGCTCGAGCACGACATCGACGGCTCAATTGGAATTTGCCTGGTCCTTCCTCTCTAAACCAGATGCCAGCAAGGCTGTACTGCAAAATGAAACATCCGTCAGTCCTAGTTTCATTGGTGATGTAGCGGGAACCTACCGGGTGCAGCTAGTGACTAGCGCTGGAGGTGTTTCCAGCCAGCGCGCCATTGCACTTGTTGAAGTCTCTGTTGACGGGACCCTCACTGGGATACGGGTTCATACCAGTTATCCATCTCAATGTTCAGAGTGTCACGACGGCCGGTTTGCTGTACCTGTCGGACCACTTGATCCGGTACCGCCTAAATCAGGAATTCATCCGGCGACCAGCAATCTATGTCAGGCCTGTCACACCACTTTCGGATTTGACATTCAAAATTTTGTCGATCATACCCAAGTTCTTGATAATTGCAGCAGCTGCCATAACGGTATAGTCGCTATCGGTAAATCAGAATTTCATACCTCTACGACAGCCGAATGTAGCGACTGTCACAACACCGTCAGTTTTTTGGAATTAGACGTTAATGGCCAGTATGACCACACTGGTATTTCAAGTGGTTGTGTTAGGTGCCATAACGGGATTACAGCGATAGGGAACCCAGCGTCACAAATACATATAGATAACCCTACGACTGACTGTAGCTCATGTCATAACATATCCAGTTTTGCTGACGCTTATCCTGATCACAGTAATTTTAAGACCGATGGTATTCGATGTGATAGCTGCCACGGTTCAACCGCACAAGGTCCAAAATTAGGTCATCCTGCAATGTCGGTTGATTGTGCTACTTGTCACTCCGTTAAGCAGTTTAGTCTGGGCGGCGTATTCGACCACCGCGTTGACGCTGCGGTACAGCCTTGTATGAACTGTCATACTGATGGCAATAGTATTAATGCACGCAGTAAGTCAGCCTTGCCAACTCATGTCATAACAACTGCTGATTGTGGCGTGTGTCATGGTGCTGGTGGTGATTTTGCCCTCGGTATTACTGATCATTCTGACCCCACAGTGATGGCTCAAAGGTGCGACTCTTGCCATGGCGTAACCGCGATCGGTAAGCCAGACCCTAACCACATGCCCACCCTTTTAGATTGTGGTGCTTGTCATACACCAGGTAACTTTGCTACAGGTGTCTTCGATCATGATCCGACTATCGTTGACCCTCTTACCTGTTCAAGCTGCCATGACGATGTCATCACTGCAGGCAAGAACCTTAATCACCTGCCTACTACCTCTGATTGCCGTGCCTGCCATACTACTGATACTTTTGTGGGGGCAGTATTTGATCATGGGTCTACGACGACCGGCTGCGCGTCGTGTCACGATGGAAAAATAAGTACAGGTAAGAGCATTAATCACATGCCAACTGCTCAGGACTGCTCGATTTGTCACACTGCCAGCATTCCCGTTTTCACCGACTTTAAGGGTGGCATTTTTGACCACCTCGTCGGTGTTAGTGGCAATTGTGCATCGTGTCATGATGGTGTCATTGCGATCGATAAGAGCACAAAAGTAAATCACATCCCTGCAAAAACAGAATGTAGTGAATGTCACAGTGATACGACAGTACCCGGTGGCTTTATGACGGCGGCATTATTTCCTAATCCAGGTGTGCATATTAATTTTCTAAATGGTTGCGAAGGCTGTCATACCGCTAAGTACTTCCCTGCTTTGCCTTTAGTTAAAGCAGCAGGCCACGTGCCGACGAGTCAGGATTGTCATTCATGTCACTCTAATGTTGATTTTACTGATAAGACGAAATTCATTCATGCGGACATTTCGGGTAATTGTGAGTCATGCCACGATGGCAACTATATTGTTCCTGCCGGGGCCTTAGGAAAGGTGTCTGATCCGACTCCTCCTCATCCAGTAACAACAGCCGATTGCGGTTTATGCCATGGTATTGGCAATAACTTCACTGATGGTATCTTTGATCATGCCGGCATAGTGGATAATTGTTCATCATGTCATGGTGACGCTGCACCAGCGCCTCCAGTTGGGGCAGTGACCAGAAAAAGTAGCGCGACGAATCCTCCTCACGTGACGACGACTCAGGACTGCAATATCTGTCATGTACCTGGCAGCTTTGCCACAGCCGTTTTCAACCATGATCAAATCGTTACTGATTGCGCATCATGTCATGGTGGCCTTACGCCGACGGCAACAGTCAAACCATCGCCAACGTCAACGCCACCTGGCTTCCATGTTGACACTGTGGAAGATTGCTCTGTCTGCCATAATAAAACGGCCTTTGCAGGTGCGAAGTATGATCACACCGATATTCTGGATAACTGTGCTTCATGTCACGATGGTAATATCGCCCCAGGTAAAAACGGCACCCATGTACCAACCAGTGGTGATTGCGTCGCGTGCCACTCAAAGGCCGGCCCCGGCTTTAAACCTGCGACCTTTGATCACGCTGGCATCGTGGATAATTGCGAAACCTGTCATGACGGTATATTCGCGACGGGTAAAAATATTGGCCATGTTGTGACCACTGCGGATTGTGGTGCTTGTCATCGAGTCCCTCCCACAAAAATCGTCGCTAATGGAGCGACTAATGGCTTCATCCCAGCAACACATAGCCCTGTAGCCGATACCACGCGATGTGACTCTTGTCATGGTGTTAATGCAACCGGCAAAGACGCAAAGACCAATCCCGTCCACCTTACGACCAGCCTGGATTGCCGATCTTGTCACACTACCGCAAGCTTTATACCCGGTGGCTGGGTTCACGATGACACTACGGTTGGCAGATGTAACACTTGTCACATCACTGGCGGAGGCGCGCAAAGAGTCAAGCCAACAACAGGACATATTACAACGACTTCGCAGTGTGATGAATGCCATACGACGGATGCATGGGCACCGACCAACTTTAGTCATGACCCCGGCAATATAAACCAGGATGACTACCCAGGTGATCATAATGGCTCACCTGCATGTAGCGCATGTCACGGCAATTCGATAGATAACCCTTTCGCGTACCCGCTGAATGGTCTTCAATATGCACCCTACTGCGCTG
>JBEQLM010000068.1:0-7944 GCA_040325975.1 Gammaproteobacteria bacterium
AAATAGGTTTGCAAGCCTAGCAGTTCGTAACCGGCACGGATAACCAGATTTAAGCCCGGTTCTTCCAGACCCAGATCCTGCATGAACTCATTGCGCTCTTCTTCATCCAGCTCAATCAGCTCTGCTTCAATCGCCGCACAAACTGGCACGACGACAGCGCCTTCCTGCTCTGCGATTTTATTCACGTCATCCAGATAAGGATTATTTTCAAAGCCATCTTCATTAACGTTGGCGATATACATTACCGGTTTAAGTGTGATCAGATGAAATTCGTACAAACTTGAAATCTCATCATCACTCAAACCCAAAGCACGCACCGGTTTGCCTTCATCCAGTTGAGCCTGCACTTTTTGCAGCAAAGCCAGCTTGGTCTTGGCGTCTTTATCACCAGTTTTGGCGACTTTAGCGACACGAATAGTTGATTTTTCAATTGTTTCGAGATCAGCCAGGGCTAATTCGGTTTCGATAACTTCAATATCATTTTGCGGATGAATTTTTCCCTCAACGTGGACGATGTCATCATTATCAAAACAACGTACGACATGTGCAATCGCATCGGTTTCACGAATGTTGGCCAAAAATTTATTACCCAGGCCTTCACCTTTGGAAGCACCTGCCACCAAACCCGCAATATCAACGAATTCCATGGTCGTCGGTAAAACTCTTTCCGGATTTACGATCGCAGCCAATTTATCCAGGCGTGGATCGGGTAATGCAACCACACCCACATTTGGCTCAATGGTACAGAACGGATAGTTCTCGGCCTGAATACCTGCCTTTGTTAGCGCATTAAACAGGGTGGACTTACCTACGTTGGGTAAACCGACAATGCCACATTTGAATCCCATATTATCTACCTATACCTTAAATATTATTTTGTGTGCAGCTGATGCATGGCTTTCTCCATGGCACCTTCTGCTAACAACGGCATTACTGCCTGCGCATTGCTGATACTGTTATCAATACCAATACGTTCATCCTGTGATGGACGATGCAAAACATAATCGACCACCTGATCTTTACTGCCGGGGTGACCAATACCAATGCGTAAACGATGAAAATCTTTCGTGCCTAAATGTGCGATGGTGTCACGCAGACCATTATGACCACCGTGACCACCACCCATCTTTAATTTGATATCACCGACCTCAAGATCAAGTTCATCATGAGCAACCAGAATATTTTCTGCATTCATCTGGTAGAAGGACGATAAACTTTTAATCGCCTGACCACTGCGATTCATAAAGGTTTCCGGCTTCAACAACCAGATATCACGGCCAGCAATACAAACCTTGGCGACTTCACCGTGAAACTTTTTTTCACGCCGAAAAGAAGCGCCATAAGCCGCTGCCAGTTCCTCAACAAACCAAAACCCGGCATTGTGCCGGGTTTTGGTGTATTCGGAGCCTGGATTACCCAGACCCACTATTAGCTTAAGATCGATGGATCGCTCAGCCATATCTATTCCGTGACAAACATCAGCAGACTAGCTTTCAGCTTCGCCTTCGCCTTCGCCTTCGCCTTCGCCTTCAGCAGCAGGAGCAACTACTTCGCCTTCTGTTGAGGCTGCAGCCTTACGCAAATGAATACCTGCAATGGCAGTATCGTGTTCTTCACCTTGTTTAAGTGCCAATACTGCAACACCTTCTGGCAATTTAAGGTCAGACAAATGCAGAACGTCATTCAGATGCATTTCTGAAAGATCAACTTCAATGAAGGATGGAATATTCTTAGGCAGACATTCCATTTCCACTTCCATAACCACATGGTTAACAGCGCCGCCTTCAGTTTTAACACCTGGGCATTCCTCTTCACCAATGAAATGTAATGGCACATGTACGTGTACAGCTACTTTCGCATCAAAACGCAGGAAATCCATGTGCAGAACATCCATTTTATAAGGGTGATGCTGAATATCACGCAACAGTACGTCTTCTTTTTTACCATTCACATTCAATTGAAGAATTTGTGAATATAAATCTTCATTTGGCAGAACATACTGCACGTCTTTTTGTTCCAGTGTCATTGATACTGGATCCGCACCCGCACCATAAACGATAGCAGGTAATTTGCCAGCGTGACGCAGGCGGCGGCTCGCACCTTTCCCCTTGTCATCACGCAATTCGGCGTTTAATTCAATACTCATAATCTTCTCCAAAATACTGCCTGTAGTGGCAGCGGTTATATAAAACTTCCTCGCGACCAGGGAAGTCATTATCGGGATGCGCCCAGAGAAAGCCCCTGATCATCCGTCCTTCGGACAAGCCTTTGCAGACTTATCCTGAATTTTTAATCAACATACATCTCACTAACCGATTCTTCTTCGTGTATACGACGAATCGTTTCAGCCAGCATGTTGGCAATAGATACCTGGCGAATCTGTGGGCATTGCTTCGCCGCTTCGCTCAATGGAATGGTATCGGTGACTACCAGCTCATTTAAAACAGAACCTGAAATATTTTCGATCGCAGCGCCCGATAAAACCGGATGAGTACAATACGCTGATACGCTCAAAGCGCCATTCGCTTTTAAGGCCGCGGCAGCTTTACACAATGTACCTGCAGTATCAACAAGATCATCGACTAGCACGCAATTTTTACCTTCAACATCACCGATGATATTCATCACTTCGGAGACATTGGCTTTAGGGCGACGTTTATCAATAATCGCCAGATCAGCATCACCTAAACGTTTAGCCAAAGCTCTGGCTCGTACCACACCACCAACATCCGGTGAGACCACGATCAAGTTTTCATGACGCTGCTGCCAGATGTCTGCTAGCAAAATCGGCGAAGCATAAACGTTGTCGATGGGAATATCGAAAAAGCCCTGAATCTGATCCGCATGTAAATCAATGGTCAGCAAACGATTTAGTTTTGCACTCGACAACATATTGGCAACCACTTTAGCGGTAATCGGCACCCTGACTGAACGGGGTTTACGATCCTGACGCGAGTACCCATAATAAGGCACTACCGCTGTCACTCGATTGGCCGATGCCCGACGCATAGCATCGATCATGACCAATAATTCCATCAAATTATCATTACAGGGTGTACACGTTGGCTGGATGATAAATACATCTTTGCCGCGAACGTTTTCCATCACCTCAACGCAAATTTCACCATCACTGAAAGTGTCAACGCTGATTTTTCCTAATGGAAGATGCAGCTTGTTAGCAATATTCTTTGCTAATTCAGGATTCGCATTACCAGTAAAAAGCCTTAGTTGGCTATCTTCTTGTATCACTGTCGAGTCTCGTGTTGTGTACTACTAATAATGCTAAATACCCACGCAGTGGGTATTTTATTAAAAAACCACTTAGTGGTTTTTTGTGTATGGCTGGGCCGGCAGGATTCGAACCTGCGCATGCCAGGATCAAAACCTGGTGCCTTACCGCTTGGCGACGGCCCAATATTCTTTTTAACTACCAAACAGTCTATTTATAAATCACAAACTATTTAACTGTTGCTGCAAAGGCGAGGTATTCACACCTTTGGCAATAAAATCTTTCCACGACTCTGGCATTGCTGCTTTCGTCGAATCCCTCAAACTAGCACGAATTCGTTTGGCTTCGGCTTCAGTTTCAAACGCTGCAAACACCGAAGCACCCGTACCACTCATGCGCGCTTCGGCATATTGTCCAAGAATTTCCAGTGCTTCAGCTACTTTTGGATAATGTTTTGCCACAACAGGCAGACACACATTATCCCAGCCCGAATCTGGGAGGCCGCATATTTTGATGGCTGGGCAATCTCGTGTCAATTCTAAATCACCGAAGATTGCGGCTGTAGAGACATGAATATCGGGTGTAATCACCAAATACCAGGGCTGATCCAGTTCAATGGGGGTCAGTTGCTCACCAATGCCTTCGGCAAAGGCTGAAAAACCATGCACAAACACAGGCACATCAGCACCCAGTTTTAAACCTATTTCAGCCAGCTCATCATCGCTCAAACCACAAGCCCAGATTCGATTTAAGGCGTGCAAGGTAGTCGCAGCATCTGAACTACCGCCACCCAAACCCGCACCCATGGGTAATTTCTTATCCAGATAGATATCAACACCCTGTTGACAGGTACACGCTTGTTGCAAGGCTTTGGCCGCTCTAACCACCAAATCTTCTTCGGCAGGAATACCTTTAATGTTTTGAACGCGCCGTATTTTGGTGTCCGACCTTGGCTCGAATCTCAACTCATCACCGTAATCCAGAAATTGAAAAACAGTTTGCAGCTCGTGATAACCATCGGCGCGTTGTCCGGTAATGTGTAATAAAAGATTAAGCTTGGCCGGTGCTGGCCAGATTAATGGAAATTCGGTCATGAAACTTTTCTATCCGGCAAAGTCCATTGGCGAATCATCAAACGAATTTCCAGCTCAGGTTGATCATCTCTATCCAGATAAAAAGCATGCGGCAAAATATGCTTACCCACCTTTTTGTAAGCCGACATTTCTATATTCCAACCATCTTGAACCAACTTATACAATTGGCCATGTTTATCCCACAACTGCTTTTGCACAGGCTTATCGGTTGTTGGCACGCCTCGCAACCAGTCATGTAGACCTGAGAGAGGCACACTCACACCCAAACTGGAAGCTAATAATTCATCCACATTTTCAGCATAAGTTTCACCCTCATTGGTTCTAAGTCTGACACCCTGTGCATCGCCCTGAATCAAAATAGTACCTTGCCCCATTGCCGCAATTAAACGGATTTTGTAGACATCATCTTGCTGATTCCAGAAGAGATCCAGACTGCCACCATTGGTTTCGGTTTGCATACCCAGGCGGCCAGTTAATTTCCACGATGAAAGCTGCTGCCTTTGCGCCACCGTCTGTAACCAGTTATCCGGGCTCGTACTTGTCGCCTTAGGCAAATAGCTACACGAGAATTGCACAAGCAAAAAAGCACCAAACAATGCGCCACGAAACGCTATAAAAAAAATCCTGGCAATCCGATTCATTGTTTATATTTTTTCAGCGTTTCCACTAGCACCGGGTGCTTGGCATCCACTTCCTGCCCTTTCTGCCAGATTTCTCTGGCTTTGTCTTTTTGATCGGCCTGCCACAAAACCTCACCATAATGTGCCGCAATTTCGGCATCCACCAACTTCTCAAATGCCATAGCCAACCATTTCAGGGCCTCCTGCAATTCACCCAGACGATAATTAACCCAGCCCAAACTATCCATAATTGCAGGGTCATCCGGCACCAGTTCCGCCGCTTTCTGGATATATTTTTTAGCCTCCTGATAGCGCTTGGTCTTATCTGCCAGGGTATAACCCAATGCATTCAGAGCATCAGAATTTTTTGGTTCCATTGATAAAACCTTACGCAAATCCGACTCTGCAATATCAACTCGATCAACCTTTTCGGCAATTAGTGCCCGTGCGTACAATAAATCAACATCTTTCCGATTATGACTGAGTGCTTGACTATACATATCAAAAGCATCTTGATACCTATGGCGGTTCCTAAATATTTCACCCTGCGTAAGATAAGCACGCACTCTGCTTGACCAATCTTCGGTTTCTTCGATCAGGACATTTAATTGCTCAATGCCCTCATCGACACGATCGAGCCGAGCAAACAGGCTGGCTATACGGAGTTTGGCTTCGAACACATATGTGCCATTTTTTACTTTGGTGTAATGCGCAATGGCGCTTTTGTATTGTTCCTTATTTTGCTCAATGCGGCCGAGATAGTAGTTAGCGATATCTGTCTTTTTATCAAGCTCAATTAGATGGCTCAGCAGTTCTGCCGCCTCATCCAGTTGATCAGTTTCGATGTACAACAGCGCCAGATTCAATACCACTTCAACATTATCCGGCTGTTTTTTCTGCACATGCAGATACTGGTCACGCGCAGCCTTATAGTCCTTATCCTCAACCAGCATATGCGCATACTGCATACGTAGACTCACATTATCAGGATGATCTTTAAGCACCTGTTTGATTATGGCTTTGGCGGCATCACGTTTACCCTGTGCCTGGTAAATCCTTGCTTTGATCAAGTACACATCAACCAGCGAATTATCAATCTCCAGCGTCCGATCCAGCAATCCAATCGACTGCTCGTACTGTTTTAATTGTGCGGCAAACCTGGCTTGCAGAATCAACATCTGAGGATTATCTGTTTGTGCCTGATTCAGCGCCGCAAGCAAATCAAGGCTATCCTGAGCCTCAATGTCATCACTCAGCAGTTGTTTTACCACCATTGCCTTTTCTATATTAGAGCGACTATCCTGAGCCAGCACAGCCTGCACATACGGCAAAGCTTCTTTGCTTCGATGCAAATGCAAATAACTTGTCGCATAAATACGATTGATATCCTGATTTTCTGGCTCTAGCTCATGCCAACGATCCAGCAATTCCAGTGTTTGTTCATATTTTTTGTCGTACAAGGCAATATAAGTCGCACGTGCAGCAATCCGACTATCATTACTCTGTTTCGCTGCCCGCTGGTAAAAATCGACGGAAGTCTCCAAATCACCCGCATTACCGGCAAATTCAGCGGCCAGCAGCTCATAAAGTAAATCTCCACTCAGAGTCTGCGCCTTTGGCTCAGCCACTGCCTGTTCAACAGGCTGTGAGGTCAATGAGGCGCAGGCCGTGGATAACGCAATCACAGCCAGTAAACCTATTGATGTTAGGTGACGTAGAAAACCTGATATATAGTTGTGCATTTCAAGCATTTTTCTCTTCTGTTTAATCATAACGTTAAATATAACTCACTTTAATAATGACTACCTGTATCACAATTGATCACACCCTGTCATCTAGCTACTAAACACCGTCAAAATTGAGTAAAATTCGCCCTATCGCAAAATTATGCGTTTTCGCACCAGCAACAATTATATATGTCCCTGAAAACATCGAGTCTGATTACCTTAGGTCTTAATCACAAGACCACACCGCTCGAGTTGCGCGAACGCCTGGCCTTTACGCCACAAGCCTTACCCGATGCTTTGAGCAGTCTTTACAAGCTCAAGAACATCGACGAAGCAGCCATTGTATCAACCTGCAACCGCACCGAACTGTATTGCGCGGTGAATAATGATGAAGACCAGTCCATCATCGATTGGTTCAGTCACTATCACGGCCTTGAATCTTCCATGATTGAAAGCCACCTGTACACCTATGATCACAAAGAAACTATTCACCATGCCATGTCGGTGACCTGTGGTCTTGATTCTATGGTGCTCGGTGAACCGCAAATTGCCGGACAGATGAAAGATGCCTACTCCATGGCACAACAGCACGGCACTCTGGGCCGTATGCTGGGAAAATTGTTCCAACATTCTTTTGCTGTCGCCAAACAGGTTCGTACTGACACTGCCATTGGTTCCAGTCCAGTTTCAGTTGCTTTTGCCGCCGTCAGTCTGGCTAAACAAATTTTTGGTGAACTCAATGAATCCACGGCGTTATTGATTGGTGCGGGTGAAACCATCGAGCTCACTGCCCGACATCTACACAGCAAAAAAATAAAACACATTATTATTGCCAACCGCAGTATTGAGCGCGCAGAAAATCTGGCCGCAGAATTTGATGGTGAGGCAATACGCTTACCTCAGATTGCTGATCATCTGCATCGTGCTGATATTGTTATCGCCTCTACAGCCAGCCCACTACCAATTTTAGGCAAGGGCACGGTTGAGAGAGCGCTCAAGGTTCGCAAACACCAGCCCATATTTATGGTCGATCTGGCTGTACCGCGCGATGTCGAGCCTGAAGTTGCATCACTGGATGATGTTTACCTTTATGCCGTTGATGATCTACAGGAAGTGATTGATGAAAATCTACAATCACGCCAGCAGGCAGCTGAGCAGGCCAAAGACATTATTGATGATGAAGTTCATCATTATCTGAACTGGCAACGCTCTCTGGATTCAGTTGATATTATTTCTGAGTTACGCCTCTCCACTCAAAATATGAGTCAGCAAGT
>JBEQLM010000069.1:0-7934 GCA_040325975.1 Gammaproteobacteria bacterium
GTGAACGAAAGTGATACCCAGATCTTTTGAAAAACTATCTATGATTTCTTTCTCTTCATCTTTTGAATCACCGTCCATGACGTATAACAATCGATCGGCTTTTTCTATTTCCTGCATGGCACGGCGTATGCCTTCCTGCTCAACCACGTCTTCGCTTTCGCGCAGGCCAGCGGTATCAATAATATGCAGTGGCAAACCATCTATTTGAATATGTTCGCGCAATATATCGCGCGTGGTTCCGGGAACGTCTGTGACAATAGCAGTTTCCTGCCCGGCCAGTTGATTCAGCAAACTTGATTTGCCAGCATTGGGTTTACCGGCGATGACCACGCTCATGCCTTCCTTCAACAAACGGCCTTGCTGGGCACTTGATTTCACCTGCTGCAATTTTTCTTTTACCGCTAGCAGACTTTCTTCTATGACCTTGTCGGCGAGAAAATCAATTTCTTCTTCGGGAAAATCCAGCGCGGCTTCTACGTGGATGCGCAACATAGTTAACTGCTCAACTAAATCATTTATCTCTTTAGAAAATTCGCCATTCAGTGAATGTATTGCCGCACGCGCGGCTTCGTGACTTTCCGCAGCGATTAAGTCGGCAATCGCTTCTGCCTGTGCCAGATCGATTTTGTCATTAAGAAAAGCTCGTTCGCTAAATTCACCGGCCCTGGCAGGGCGAGCACCCAGTGACAAAACTCGCTTGAGTAAAATATCTAATACAATGGGGCCACCATGTGCCTGCAGCTCCAGCACATCTTCACCGGTGAATGAGTTGGGGCCTTCAAAATATAAAGCGATACCATTATCGATGGTGGCTTTGTTTTCATCCTGGAAAGCAGAGTAGTGTGCGTAACGCGGGGAAGGTACTTTGCCGAGTAGTTGCTCGGAAATGTTAGCGGCTTTGTCGCCGGAGACGCGAACAATACCCACACCACCTTGTCCCGGTGCTGTGGCTATCGCTGCTATGGTATCTTTTTCTGACATAACAACCACTCAGCTTGAACGGCTATGCCTGTTTATTTTTCGTTCTCAATACGTTTGGTGATGATGTACTGCTGTGTGATCGACAATATATTATTGACCACCCAATACAACACCAGACCGGAAGGGAAGAAGGCAAACATAGCAGTAAATGCAAACGGCATTATCTGGAATATTTTTTGTTGCATGGGATCAACCGGTGCTGGATTCAGTTTTTGCTGAATAAACATCGATACACCCATTATTACTGGCAAGACAAAATACGGGTCTTTTACTGATAGATTATCTAGCCATAATGCAAAAGGTGCCTGACGCATTTCTACACTTTCCAGCAACACCCAATATAAGGAGATGAATACGGGTATTTGCACCAGTATTGGAAAGCAGCCACCCATTGGATTAATTTTTTCACGCTTATACAGCTCCATCATCGCCTTGCTCATGGCAGCGCGATCATCGCCAAACTGTTCTTTCATTAGTTTCATGCGCGGCGCTACTTTGCGCATTTTTGCCATCGACTTATAACTCATCTCTGACAATTTATAGAATAACAATTTAACCGTAATAGTCAGGAAGATGATTGCCCAACCCCAGTTACCAAATATGCCATGTAACTTATCTAGCCACCAGAATAAGGGTTTTGCGATAATGGTGAGTATGCCGTAGTCAACGGTTAGCTCTAGACCTGGCTCGATTTCTTCCAGTTTATATTGCAGCTTAGGCCCCGCGACAAAACGGCTATGAAATTCACCTTGTTCATTTGGCATTAATTTCTTTGCTGATGAACGTGTACCTAATGTATATCTATCAGCTTGCGCACTATAACGAGTGAAGTATAAATTCTTACCATTTTTTTCTGGAATCCATGCCGCAAGGAAATAATGCTGGATCATGGCTAACCAACCATCCTCCATTTCACTTTTCAGGTTTTGTTCCTGGATATCATCGAAATCAATTTTTTCATATTTGATTTCGTCATTAAAAATTACGCCACCGGTGTAGGTATGAATAAACATTGACCCACCTTCGGTTGATGGTTGAGTGCGTAGCAATTGCATATATTGGCTACCGCTCCAGCCACTTTGACCTGCTGATACATTATGATCGACATTAATGACGTAATCATTTCTGTGGAAGGTATAGAGTTTTGTTACTTTTGAACCGTCATTACCGACCCAGTGCAAAGGTACTTTTATTTCATCGACGCCTTCAGCCAAACGATAGGTAAGCTGTTCTGCTGTATAAACATCATTATGAGTTGGTGCTGTTTTTTCATTTGCTGAAACCAGACCGGATTGGGCTATATGAAAATTAATTTCTGCATCGGTTAATAGCTCAACTTTTATCTCTGGCATATCCGCATCAACAGCATACTTTCTTAGTGTGGCTTTACGAATATCACCACCACGAGTATCAATTTCAACTTCTAATACATCAGTGACAATTTTAATTCTTTGGCTTGTTGCTGCCGTAGCTACACTTTTTGTCGTGGCGATGGTTCCAGGTACAGAGACTGCCGCCGGCACGCTACCGTCAATCGTGGTTTTATTTTGTTGAGTACTTTCTACTGCAACTGGAGCTATCGGTTGTGGACCATAGTCTTTCTGCCATTCCACCCATAACAAATAGGCCACAAAGAACAGGGTGAAATAAAGCAGGGTTTTCTGATTTTCCATCACTAATGGGTTTCCGATGATTGCCCGACAACCGGGTTATGTTTGATAGATTTATGATCTTTAAAATGACTGCCCGAAACTTTACAGTTTGTAGGCTTGCTACTGGGCACCGGGTCAAAACCACCTTTACACCAGGGATGACAACGACCTATACGATAAATGGCTAACCAACTTCCACGAAAAACACCATGACTGCGGATTGACTCAATCGTATAACAGGAACAGGTGGGCGTGTAACGACAGCTAGGCGCGAAATAAGGGCTTACCGCGATTTGATAGAAACGAACTAATGCTATTAGAAGTCGGCGCATTTCTTTTTCAATAATCCCCAATGTCTTTCCAGGGATTCTTTCAGCTCCTGATTAGTTGCTATGGCGCCTTTGTTTCCGGCCATCACTACATAATCAGCGTTGTAATTCTGTTGTGATAAGCGAAAGTTTTCTCGAACAAGGCGTTTGAGTCGATTCCTTCCTACGGAAAGTTTTACTCTACGCTTCGAGATCGCCATACCCAATCTTGGATGCTCCAAATCATTGGGCCTGGCGAGGACAGTGAAATATGGATCGCTTGAACGTACTGATTTTTCGAAAACACGATCAAAATCAGCTGCATTCAACAACTTAGCGTGCTTCGAAAAACGTGCTCGCTGCACAATAGCTAAGTTCTAGATTAATCAGCCTTAAACGGTTAGTTTATGACGACCTTTTGCACGACGTGCTTTTAATACTCTACGACCACCCACTGTACGACTACGTGCGCGAAAACCGTGTGTTCTTGCCCTTTTTAGTGTGCTGGGCTGGAAAGTTCTTTTCATTGCTCTAAACCTATATAACTGTTATTAATTCAGCGAACCGCGCATTTTACTGATACAGACATACTTAGTCAAAGCCTAATTCCACTATTTTTCAATAGCTTAGATATTGATCTTTTTATATTGTCTCTTGCCTGTGGATAAGCCTTATTAACAGGTATAGAATCCTCCTTCCTTCTTTTTTATTAATCTTGTTTTCGTTACGGAGAACCGCTTCCTTGACCGCGATATATTGGCCAAATTGTTTACAACAGCTTGAACAGAAGCTCTCTGATCAACAGTTAAATACATGGATCAGGCCGCTTCAAATTAAAGAAGACGAGAACACAATTACATTGCTGGCGCCTAATCGCTTTGTACTTGATTGGGTAACAAAAAATTTCCAGCAACAAATACAAGGTATTCTTAAGGAAATAGGGGCTGTTGATATTTCTTTAAATATTGAAATTGGCACGCAGGCAAAACTCGCTAACACCAAAACTAGTACAAATACGACGACAGCGACTAAAAGGCCTGTTTTTGAAACTAAAAAATCCGCCAGCAGCAATCAACATCCGATTGAACACAATCTTAACCCTGCCTTCACTTTTGATAGTTTTGTAGAAGGTAAATCAAATCAGTTGGCCAAAGCCGCTTCCTTACAGGTCGCAGAAAATCCTGGTCAGGCCTACAACCCACTCTTTATGTACGGTGGTGTTGGTTTAGGTAAAACCCATCTTATACACGCTATTGGCAATAAGATGCTGCAACATAATCCACAAGCACGTATTGCTTATCTTCATTCTGAACGCTTTGTCGGTAATATGGTTAAAGCCTTACAGCATAATGCCATTGACGATTTTAAACAGCATTATCGTTCTCTAGATGCTTTATTAATTGATGACATTCAATTTTTCGCAGGCAAAGAACGCTCTCAAGAAGAATTCTTCCATACTTTCAATGCCTTACTAGAATCTGGTAGTCAGATCATTCTAACCTGTGATCGTTATCCTAAAGAAGTTGAAGGCCTGGAAGAACGTTTGCGTTCTAGATTTGGCTGGGGATTACCTGTTTGCATTGAACCGCCTGAACTAGAAACTCGGGTCGCGATTTTGCAGAAAAAAGCAGAAGAATATAATATTGAATTTCCCAGTGAAGTTGCTTTTTTTATTGCCAAACGTATCCGTTCAAATATTCGTGAATTAGAAGGTGCTTTTCGCCGTGTAATGGCCACGGCTAATTTCACAAAAAATCCGATTACTCTTGATTTGGCTAAAGACGCACTACGTGATCTAATTGCGCTTCAAGATAGAGCTGTCACCATTGAAAACATACAAAAAACAGTGGCCGAATATTACAAAATTCGTAGTTCTGATTTATTATCCAGTCGCAGAAGTCGTTCAATAACAAGACCACGACAGCTGGCTATGGCATTATCTAAGGAATTAACTAATCATAGCTTGCCTGAAATTGGTGAGGCTTTTGGTGGAAGAGATCACACCACAATCTTACATGGTTGTCGCAAGATAACAGAACTTAGAGAATCTGACGCGAAAATAAGCGAAGATTATAAAAATATGATGCGCATTTTAAGTAATTAATAACAAGCTGTGGATTAAGTGTTATTAACATCATAATAAAATGTAGACGATAATTCGTTTAAAAGTTATCCACAATTGATCTACATGATAACCGCAGAATAACCTCTATAATTATAGTTTTATTCTGTTGCTAAGTTATTGAAAAATAAGATATTATTCGTTTTATCCCTGTAATATAGGGATACTAATAATAACAATAAGTTTATAAATAAAGAACTACTACTAATAAGGCATCAAAATGAAATTTCAAATTCAAAGGGATAACTTGCTTAATTCTTTACAGCAAATCATTGGGGCAGTAGAAAAACGTCAAACAATGCCTGCTCTATCCAATGTGTTGATAAAAGCAAATAATGACTCTTTATCCTTAACTTCTACAGATCTTGAAATAGAGTTTGTTACTAATCTAAATATGATTATTGATGAACCTGGAGAAATTACTGTTCCAGCAAGAAAACTTTTAGATATCTGTAAATCACTACCTGCTGAATCACAAGTTAATATTTCTATCAAAGATGACAAAGCAATGATTCAATCAGGCCGTAGTCGTTTCTCACTGGTAACACTGCCAGCGAGTGATTTTCCTTCTTTAGATGAAATTAGTTCTAATTCTGAATTTGAAATACCACAAGCTACTTTAAAAGATCTTATTGATAAAACAGCCTTCGCAATGGCACAACAAGATGTTCGTTATTATTTAAATGGCTTGATGTTAGAAGTGGGTTCTAAGATTTTAAGAGCAGTAGCTACAGACGGTCATCGTTTGGCTTACTGCGAAAAAGAAACAGATCTTGAATTAGCTGATATCAAACAAGTTATCTTGCCACGTAAGGGTGTTATTGAATTAGCACGGTTACTCGATAACAGTGAAGATAAAGTTAAGATAATTTTGGGTAATAATCACTTACGTGTTGAATTAAACAATCTTCGATTTACGTCTAAATTAATTGATGGACGCTTCCCTGATTATAATCGTGTTATTCCTGATGATGGTCTATGCGTAATGACCGCTGAGCGTGAAGTCTTCAAACAGGCTTTGATTCGTGCATCGATACTTTCTAATGAAAAATATCGTGGTATTCGTTTAATTTTAGAAGATAATTTAGTTCGTCTTCAGGCACATAATCCAGACCAGGAAGAGGCTGATGTTGATCTAGAAGTGAACTACAAAGGCGATAATCTGGAAATCGGCTTTAATGTTAACTACATGATTGATGCGCTTAATGCAGTAAATTCAAGCACAGCACAACTTACTCTCCGTGATTCCAATAGTAGTTGTTTGTTAACTTATCCTGATCAGGAAGATTGTAAATACGTCATCATGCCGATGCGACTTTAGTCTCATTCAATAAATAAGGGCTGTTATGCATTTAATGCAGTTACAGATCCAGGAGTTTCGAAATTTAAGTAAAGTTGATTTCGAACCAGTTGATGGTGTAAATCTTATTACTGGTGTAAATGCTTCAGGTAAAACCAGTTTGCTTGAAGCTATTTATTATTTAAGTCATCTCCGATCATTCCGAACCCATCAAATTAGTGATTTAATTAATAGACAATCAACACAATTGCAGTTGGTTGCACAAATTCACACTGATTCAGATAATCAAATACCGCTAGGTATTCAACGTAGTCGCAACAAACTGGAAGTTCGTGCAAATCGCCAACCGATAAAAAGAGTTGCTGATATTGCTACGCTGTTTCCTGTATTAGCTATTCATCCCGACAGTTACAAACTTATTACAGGTAGTCCGTCAGAAAGAAGGCAATATATGGATTGGGGAGTGTTCCACGTGGAACATGATTTCTTTGGTGTCTGGCAAAGATACAAAAGGGCGCTATCACAACGTAATTCAGCATTAAAATCTAAACAGGACAATGCTTATTGTTCTTTATGGAATAAAGAGTTATTTGATATGGCGACTTATATCGATAATTTAAGAAATAAGTATCTAATTAATCTACAGCCTTATTTGAATACTCTGATGATTGAGTTCTTTAGGGATCAGAGCGTAGAGGTAACTTACAAAAGGGGCTGGAATAATGAAACTGGTCTTGATCTGTTATTAAAGTCTGAATTAAATAAGGATAGATTAAAAGGATTCACGCAATACGGGCCACATAGAGCTGAGCTGAGTATTAAGGTTGATGGGCAGTCTGCACAAACAGGAATATCGAGAGGTCAGCAGAAAACCTTAGTTGCTTTGTTGAGGCTGGCACAAGCACAGCAGTTTACTGAGAGTACGGATAGAAATTGTATTTTATTGTACGATGATTTGGCGGCTGAGCTGGATGCAGAGCATAGGCAAAAAATACTCAATGTTTTATCCAAAATGAAGACACAGTTATTTTTAACTTCCATTGAAGCAGAGCAGGTCGATTTATCTGCCTGGCAGAGTAAAAAAATGTTCCACGTGGAACAAGGTCAGCTAAAAGACCTGATATAATCCCGACTTACTGGATAAATGGTTAACTCAATGAGCTCACAAGATACATACGATTCCTCGAATATTAAGGTACTAAAAGGACTTGAGGCGGTTAGAAAACGCCCGGGAATGTACATCGGTGATACCGATGATGGCTCCGGCTTACATCATATGGTTTTTGAGGTTGTTGATAACTCTATCGATGAAGCACTCGCCGGTCATTGTTCTGAAATCAACGTTAAAATCAATACAGATGGGTCTATCACTGTTAAGGATAACGGTCGCGGTATTCCTGTCGATATTCATGAAGAAGGTGTCTCTGCAGCAGAAGTGATCATGACTGTGTTACACGCAGGCGGTAAGTTCGATGATAATTCTTATAAAGTATCCGGTGGTCTTCATGGTGTAGGTGTTTCTGTAGTGAATGCTTTGTCAGAGAAGATGACGCTGACTATTCAGCGCGGTG
>JBEQLM010000006.1:0-19336 GCA_040325975.1 Gammaproteobacteria bacterium
TATGAGAGCAGTCCTAAATAAGCAACAGTTAATAAAGTTCGTGAAATTTATTTCGTAACAGTTTAGAATCTACAATTCGTGCCTTTGAAAGGTGCGTTTAAAAGTCTCTGATTTAAAAAGGTTTTTTTGTAGGGTTTTAATGTGGAATTAACTGGTGCAGAAATAATTATTGAGTGTCTCAAGGCCGAGGACGTTGATCACGTCTTTGGATACCCTGGTGGCGCGGTCTTGCATATCTATGATGCTTTTTTTAAGCAGGACGATGTCAAGCATATTCTCGTGCGCCATGAGCAGGGTGCAACGCATGCCGCTGATGGTTATGCGCGTTCAACCGGTAAAGCGGGTGTTGTACTGGTGACTTCAGGTCCGGGTGCGACCAATGCGGTGACCGGAATTGCTACCGCCTATATGGACTCTGTTCCCATGATCGTTATTACGGGGCAGGTTCCTAAGCCCTTGATTGGTAATGATGCTTTTCAGGAAGTCGATTCAGTCGGTATCACCCGCCCTGTGGTGAAACATAACTTCCTGATTGAAGATGTGAAGGATATTGCCCGAGTTTTCAAACAGGCCTTTTTTGTGGCGACAACGGGTAGACCGGGTCCTGTTGTGATCGATATCCCCAAAGACATTACCGCTCACAAGACTGAATTTAGCTATCCGAAAGAGATGGTTATGCGTTCCTATAACCCAACGGTTAAGGGGCATCCTGGTCAGATCAAGCGGGCTATTGATCTTATTTTGTCTGCTGAACGTCCCATGATATACACCGGTGGTGGTGTAATTCTGGGCAATGGTTCTGAGCAATTGCGCCACTTCACCAGAAAACTCGGTTATCCGATTACCCAAACTCTGATGGGTTTAGGTGCGTTTCCTGCAACTGACAAACAGTCACTGGGTATGCTGGGCATGCACGGTACCTACGAAGCTAATATGAGTATGCATCATTGTGATGTATTGATTGCCATTGGTGCGCGATTTGATGACCGTGTTACCGGTAATCTTGAAAAGTTCTGTCCTGATGCGACTATTATTCACGTTGATGTTGATCCGGCCTCCATTTCAAAGAATGTGCGTGTAGATGTGCCTATTGTCGGTGAAGTGGTTCAGGTATTGAATGATTTTAATAGTGCGCTTGAGCAAACTGATCGTACGCCTAATGCCTCTGCCATTGAAAAATGGTGGAATCAGATTAATGAATGGCGTTCTCAGGATTGCCTGAAATACGATCGCGAAAGTGAAACCATCAAACCCCAATTCGTCATCGAAAAGATGTACGAACTTACTAATGGTGGCGCTATTGTCACATCCGACGTGGGCCAGCACCAGATGTTTGCTGCTCAGTACTATGGTTTTGATGAGCCTCGTCGCTGGATTAATTCCGGCGGACTAGGCACTATGGGTTTTGGATTGCCCGCAGCCATGGGCGCCCAATTAGCGCATCCTGATGACCTGGTTATGTGTATCACCGGCGAGTCCAGCATACAGATGTGTATTCAGGAGCTCGCTACTTGCACCCAGTATGGCTTGCCGCTGAAGATTATTAATTTGAATAATGGTTACATGGGCATGGTGCGTCAGTGGCAGGAGTTCTTTTACGACAAGCGTTACTCTAACTCCCATATGGATGTTCAGCCTGATTTCAAGATGCTGGCTGAGGCCTATGGTCATGTCGGTATCAAGGTTGAGAAATCGATAGATGTCGAGCCAGCGCTAAAAGAGGCGATTGCCCAGAAAGATCGTCTGGTATTTTTAGATTTCATTACCGATCAGGAAGAAAACGTCTATCCTATGATTCCTGCCGGTGCGGGACTCAACGAAATGATACTGGTGTAGAAACATGCGACATATTATTTCAATACTACTGGAAAACGAATCAGGTGCTTTATCGAGAGTCGCTGGTCTATTTTCGGCGCGTGCTTATAATATTGAATCACTAACGGTGGCACCGACGGATGATCCAACTTTGTCACGTATGACTCTGGTAACCTCGGGAACCGACGACATCATCGAGCAAATAAGCAAACAGCTCAATAAGCTGATTGATGTGGTTAAATTACATGACCTCACCGAAGATGCACATATCGAACGTGAGCTGATGCTAATTAAAGTACAGGCATGCAATGATTCACGTGATGAAGTGAAGCGGCTGGTCGAAATATTTCGCGCTCGAATTATTGACGTCACCGATTCCACTTACACTATAGAAATTACCGGAAACGGTGCTAAATTAGATGCTTTCATGGAAGCACTGTCGAGCATCACCATTCACGAAGTCGTGCGCTCAGGTCTGTTGGGCATAAGCCGCGGTGACAGAGCTTTGAGTTAAGCTACTGATCAAACTTCGACTCATTTAAAACAATTTTAAGTTAATAAACTGGACTACAAAAAATGAATATTTATTACGATAAAGACTGTGATCTTTCAATCATTCAAGGCAAGAAAGTAAGCATCATTGGTTATGGCTCACAAGGCCATGCTCACGCTAACAATCTGAAAGATTCAGGTGTAGACGTGACTGTCGGTTTACGTGAAGGTTCTTCTTCTGCGGCCAAAGCAGAAGCTGCTGGCTTGAAGGTTGCGTCTATCGAAGATGCGGTAGCTTCTGCTGATGTGATTATGGTTCTAGCACCGGATGAAAGTCAGGCTGCTTTATATACAGATCAAATTGAACCTAACATTAAACAGGGTGCTGCTTTAGCTTTTGCTCACGGTTTCAATATTCATTTTAAAGCCATCACACCTCGTGCCGATCTCGACGTCATCATGATTGCGCCAAAAGCACCGGGTCATACCGTTCGCAGTGAATTTGCAAATGGTGGTGGTATTCCTGATTTGATCGCCATCTCACAGGATGCAACAGGCACAGCTAAAAGCATTGCATTGTCATACGCTTCAGGCATTGGTGGTGGTCGTACCGCTATTATTGAAACCACTTTCCGTGAAGAAACAGAAACTGATTTGTTCGGTGAGCAAGCCGTATTATGTGGCGGCACAACTGCACTGGTTCAGGCTGGTTTTGAAACACTGGTTGAAGCGGGTTATGCACCAGAAATGGCTTACTTCGAATGTTTGCATGAATTGAAACTGATTGTTGACCTGATGTATCAGGGTGGTATCGCTGATATGCGTTATTCAATTTCAAACACGGCTGAATACGGTGATGTTTCTCGTGGCCCACGTATTGTTAATGAAAACACTAAAGCTGAAATGAAGAAAATTCTGGAAGAAATTCAGAGCGGTGCATTTGCTAAAGAATTCCTTGCTGAAATGGCTGATGGTGGTAAAAATCTGTTAGCTAAACGCGAAGCAACCCGTAAACATCCAATTGAAGTTACCGGTGAAAAATTGCGTAGCATGATGCCATGGATTAAAACCAACAAGATTGTTGATAAATCAAAAAACTAGGATCTACATAAAAAGGGCTGCTAAGCAGCCCTTTTTATTTGTGGAAGAATTTTATATATAGACTAACCTTGTAACATGAATGACCAAAAAGAAGACTCAACTGAAGAATCTGTAGTGATACCTAGAAGACGCGGTGTTTACCTGCTGCCCAATCTTTTAACTACGGGTGCATTGTTTGCCGGTTTCTATGGCATTGTCAGTGCCATGAATGGTGGCTTTGAACAGGCCTCGATTGCTATTTTTATTGCTATGGTTCTTGATGGTCTGGATGGTCGTGTGGCGCGCATGACCAACACACAAAGCGATTTTGGTGCTGAATACGATAGCCTTGCAGATATGGTTTCTTTTGGCGTTGCGCCTGCTTTGGTGATGTATATCTGGTCTTTATCCTCTTTGGTTGACCATGGCTGGCAATGGGGAAAGCTGGGCTGGTTGGGTGCTTTTATTTATGTCGCTGCTGCGGCACTCAGATTGGCAAGATTCAATACCCATGTTGGAAGTAGCGATAAACGATATTTTCAGGGTTTACCAAGTCCAGCTGCAGCGGCAGTTGTTATTGGTATGGTCTGGGCGCTTTTTGATCAGGGAGTTAAAGGTCAGGACGTTGCACCAATAGCGTTAGTGCTGACTGTTATCGCCGGCTTGCTGATGGTCAGCAATATTTCGTATTACAGCTTCAAAGATCTCGACTTCAAAAACAAAGTGCCTTTTATTGCGGTGTTTGTAGTCGTGCTAATTTTTGTACTGGCATCGATTGATCCACCCAAGATTCTGTTTGGCTGTTTTCTTATTTATGCCTTATCTGGTCCCATAGTCAGTGTTTTGCGCAGAATTAAAAAGCGTTCACAACGGCCGCCCGAATAATTGCCTCAAAGGGCTTGTGTAAGATCAAATCAGTCGTTATAGTTAAACGCACATGAAATCTTCAGAACAACAAAGTGTTTTTTCTGCCCGCAACGAGCTTACCGTAAGCCCGTTGTGTTCTGTTGTGCATGACCTGTCTTTATCATTGCTCCTGCTGCCGTAAGGCATATTAATAAAGTCTGGCGAGACATAACGCGTATTTATTATTTTCTGCACATTTTTTGGTATATTAGCGACCAAAGTATTTTTTGCCGGAGTAGAGCATGAGCAAAAACAATCAAGATAAATTAGTTATATTCGACACCACCTTGCGTGATGGTGAGCAAAGTCCTGGCGCTTCAATGACCAAGGACGAAAAAGTTCGTATCGCCAAAGCACTGGAAAAAATGCGTGTCGATGTCATCGAAGCAGGTTTCCCCATTGCCAGTCAGGGTGATTTCGAATCGGTACAGGCCGTCGCCAGTGTCATTAAAGACAGCACCGTTTGTGGTTTGGCCAGAGCACTGGAAAAAGATATTGCCCGTGCCGGTGAAGCATTAAAATCAGCCGAGTCATCACGTATTCACACTTTTATTGCGACTTCACCGATTCATATGGAGAAGAAGTTGCGCATGTCACCAGAGCAGGTGCTTGAGCAGGCAGTGAGATCGGTCAAGCAGGCACGTGGTTTGACTGATGACGTCGAGTTCTCACCGGAAGATGCCGGACGTTCCGAGCTGGATTTCCTTTGTCGTATTATCGAAGCGGTGATCGATGCCGGTGCTACTACGATTAATATTCCCGACACCGTGGGTTATAACATTCCACACCAGTTTGGCGACTTGATCAAAAATTTACTGGAACGCATACCCAATGCGGATAAGGCGATTTTCTCTGTACATTGTCATAACGATTTGGGTTTGGCTGTAGGTAATTCTTTGGCGGCGGTACTTAATGGTGCTCGCCAGGTTGAATGTACCATCAATGGTTTGGGTGAACGTGCCGGTAATGCTTCGTTGGAAGAAGTGGTCATGGCCGTGCGTACCCGTCAGGATATTTTTACCTGCGATACCACATTGGATACCACGCAGATCATGACTTGCTCACGCATGGTATCGAGTATTACCGGTTTCCCTGTGCAGCCAAATAAAGCGATTGTTGGTGCCAATGCCTTCGCGCATGAATCGGGCATTCATCAGGACGGTGTTTTGAAAAACCGCGAGACCTATGAAATTATGCGTGCTCAGGATGTAGGTTGGGCAGCCAATCGTATGGTCATGGGTAAACACTCTGGTCGTAATGCATTTAAAACACGCATGAAAGAATTGAATATCGATTTTGCTTCCGAGCAGGAATTGAACGAGACATTTTCGCGCTTTAAAGATCTTGCCGATAAAAAACACGAGATTTTTGATGAAGATTTACAGGCGCTGGTGGCAGCAAGTAACTTGTCGGCAGAAAATGAGAACTTCAAATTAGTCAGTCTCAAAGTCTGTTCTGAAACGGGTGAAATACCTAATGCCTCACTGGTGTTGAGTGTCGATGAAAAAGAAGTAGCGGCGAAATCTGATGGAAGTGGTCCGGTGGATGCGGTATTCCGCGCCATTGAATCTGTGGTCAACAGTGAAACCGAATTGCAGCTGTATTCGGTCAACGCCATCACCAGTGGTACCGATGCACAGGGCGAAGTTACCGTCAGGCTAGAAAAGGGCGGACGTATCGTCAGTGGTCAGGGTGCCGATACCGATATTGTTATCGCTTCAGCCAAGGCCTATATCAATGCGTTGAATAAGTTGACACGTAATGATGATAGAGCGCATCCTCAAAAGGGTGATGTCTAACTTGTCAGCATCTCAGGATAAAGCGGATGGTTGTGAATTGCCAGAACAGCTAAGGCGATATTATCTGGACACCATGGGTATACAGGTTTGGGATGAATTGTATCCCGAAGCTGTGCCCATGGATGTGCAGCAAGAAGTGGCCGTAGAAGCTGTTGTCGAAAGCCCGATTCAGGAAAAAACACTTCAAGAAGAACCAGCAGAGAGTGAAACTCAGCCAGATGCCTCAAGCTGTAATTGGCAGGAACTGGAGTCACTAGTTAATCAATGTACAAAATGTAAATTACAGGCAACACGTACCCAGGCCATATTTGGTAGTGGCAATCAAAATGCCAGTTTGTTGGTGATAGGTGAAGCGCCGAGACAGGATGAAGATGCACAAGCAGAAGCTTTTGTCGGTGAGGCAGGGGATCTGCTGACAGCCATGTTAAAAGCCATCGACTTGCCAAGAGAAGAAGTTTATATCACCAGTATCGTCAAATGTTATAGCCCTGAAAAACGTGATCCTCTGACGGCTGAAATAGAAATTTGTAATGCCTATTTACGTCGACAAATTGAATTGATACAACCCAAAGTTATATACGCAGCAGGAGCCATGGCTTCACAGGCTTTACTTAATTCAGAAGAAAGCATCAGCCTGTTGCGTGAACGCCAGCACAACTTTGAAGGCATACCCTTAATCGCGAGTTTTCATCCCGCCTATTTATTACGCAAACCCAGTGAGAAGAGAAAAGCCTGGCAGGATTTGTTACAAGTGAAGAAGTTGTTGTCAGAATGAGCGCGGCGTTTGAAGATGCTGCATCACCAGGCAGTGAACTTAGTTTCAGGACGATGCACGCTGATGATCTTAAACAAATTATGGCTATTGAAGTGCAGGCTTATAGCCATCCCTGGACACTGGGAATATTTAAAGATTGTGTACGTGGCCATCGTTGTTGGGTGGCTATGCAAGACGATGAGATTGTCGGTTATGGTGTTCTGATGATGGCACCGGGCGAGGCACACGTGCTCAATCTCTGTGTTAAACCAGATCAACAACGCAAGGGAGTAGGCCGAGCCTTGTTGCGTCTGCTGGCGAAACATTCCGAACAAGCTGGCGTTGATATGATCCTGCTGGAAGTACGCCGCTCCAACCAATCCGCTATAGATCTTTATGACGATGAAGGTTTTCACGAACTGGGTGTGAGAAAAGGTTATTACCCTGCAGATGATGGCCGCGAAGATGCCATTATATTTGCCAAATATTTGGGCTGAGAACTCCGCTCGACGCATCTTTTATTCGGCATATCCTATGCCTCACCCCTTTGGGGCTGTCGTTCAAAATCACTCCTGATGATTTTGTCCGCAATTGCGGCGTTAAAAATTATTTTTAAAGTGCTCATTTACTCCGTGTAAACTGCGCTTTTAAAACAATTTTTGCCTAGCACTAGCGAAAAATCTACATCGTACAAAGCTCTCATCCTGTTTTAATTTGAAAGGATCAGGCCACAGACTACATGTCGGCCTTCACTGCTTAGAATATTATAAGTTCGGCATGCTGCACCAGTATCCATAATCTCTACACCCACTCCAAGCTTGATCAATTCCGCGTAGGTTTCCACTGCTGGAAAAACCAGTGTATTTCCGGTTCCAATTAGTACCAACTCGGGTTTCATTTCGATGATATTGCTGAAGTGATCAGGGTTCAGATCTTGAGGCGAGCAAGGTGGCCAGTCAGTTTTGAGTTTCCGGCTTGAGATAATTAGACTGTTATTGAAATTTTTACCATTCACTTGAATCGTGTCTTCATCATAAAGAGTAATAAAATAACCTTCGGAGAGATCATCTTCAGCAAATTTCACAATAGTTATCCAGAGTTGTAGGCGACCAGAGCATTATACGTTCTGTTCGACTGCCTGCATATGCAGTAGAATGCGCAATTTATTGATAGTTTGATCCCTGCTGGTATGGTTCCAGTATGTGGATTAGTAACAGGAGAGAATCTTGGAAGCAGTAAAAGTCGGTTTATTGGGTTTGGGTACAGTCGGTGGCGGAACAGCTACAGTATTGCTGAGAAATGCAGATGAAATTACGCGTCGTGTAGGTCGAGCTATTGAAGTCTCGCACGCAGCGGGTTTAGGAATTGCTGATCAAACCATTGTAGATCCTGCCAAAGTTAAACTCACCGAAGATGCATTTGAAGTCGTCAATGATCCGGAAGTGCAAATTGTTGTTGAATTAATTGGTGGTTACACGCTAGCCAAAGATTTGGTGATGAAGGCCATAGATAACGGCAAGCACGTTGTTACTGCTAACAAGGCACTGATTGCGACTCACGGCACAGAGATTATGCAGGCGGCGATGGCTAAAGGTGTCACGGTTTCTTACGAAGCAGCTGTCGCAGGGGGTATCCCCATCATTAAAGCCATGCGCGAAGGTTTGGCCGGGAATCAAATTCAATGGCTGGCTGGCATTATTAATGGTACTGGTAATTTTATTCTCACTGAAATGCGCGACAAGGGTCGTGATTTCGATGACGTATTAAAAGAGGCGCAGGAATTAGGTTACGCTGAGGCTGATCCTACCTTTGATGTCGAGGGTATTGACGCGGCGCATAAGCTGACGATCCTGGCTTCACTGGCATTTGGTATCGAATTACAGTTTGAAAAAACCTACACCGAAGGCATCAGCAAGATTACCACTGAAGATGTTCATTATGCCGAAGAGCTAGGTTATCGTATCAAGCATTTGGGCATCGCTCGTAAAACCGATAAAGGTATCGAGTTGCGTGTACATCCAACATTGATTCCAGAGAAACGTTTATTGGCCAATGTTGATGGTGTGATGAATGCAGTTCTGGTTCATGGTGATGCAGTCGGGCCAACATTATATTATGGCGCTGGTGCTGGTGCAGAGCCAACTGCTTCCGCAGTGGTCGCTGATATCATTGATACAGTACGTTCAATTGATGTACCTGCTGATCAAAAAGTACCTTTGTTAGGATTCAAAGCTGATTCAATGCGTGATACGCCAGTGCTGTCCATCGAAGATGCAGAAACTTCATACTATCTACGCATGAGTGCCGAAGATAAACCCGGCGTACTGGCAGAAGTCTCCGAAGTTTTTGCTGCGCATAACATCAGTCTTGAAGCGGTTTTACAAAAAGAGCCATCAGAAGGCGTGAATCTTGTGAACTTGATATTACTCAGTCAGCAAGTTCAGGAAAAAAACATGAATGGTGCAATTAAGGAAGTTGAGGCATTATCAGCCATACAGGGTGAAGTGGTGCGTATCAGGATGGAGCATTTGGGTTAAAGTTGTTATAAAAGCACTGATGATAGAGGGTTTTATTCAGTAGCTTAATGTCTGAATATGTTGCCTATGCAGACTTTGGAGATTGTATCCAGCAGTTTTTCGCTCCCAGTATTATCCCTGCAACATGCCTTATGCAGGCCTACGATTAATTTTTTCGTCCTTGCGGGACTAAAAAACGTAATACAAAAAAACTCCAAAAATACACGGTACAACGTGTATCTCATTACACATTTTCTGTAACTTTGTATATACGCTACTAATTTAGACTGAGTTGAAATTAGTATCGTATAGTGTGATCTGTAGAGCAAGATAGATGTAAGTTTTTTCCCTGTGAGCGAAAGTAAATCATGCAAAGGGCGAGGCAGGTATTTGATTTTGTGGATCTTGTCACTAATTTTTCCGAAATATACGTCTACACTCTATAACGTGTTGCACAATATGTTTTAAATATGGAATTTAGAGTCGGAATGTATGCCTGAAATTAACGAATTATTATTTAAGTGATTGATATGAATAGAATATTATTAGTTTTTGTACTTATTGTGTCTATGAGTTTGTTTGTCGGCAGGGTATCCGCACAAGAAGTATCCAAAGCTCAAATCAAAGGTCTGGATGAACAGGTACAGGAAATCAAAAAAGACGTATTGGGTATCTCCAGTGAGTTGGCATTGCTGGAAGAGAAGTTGCTGTATCCCTCAAATACACAAATTTCGGTGTTTGTTTCTTTTGCAGATAAAGGTGGTTTTCGACTGGATGCCATGGACATCAAACTTGATGGTCAGGAAGTGACTCACCATGTATACACTGCAAACGAGTTAGAAGCGCTACGTAACGGTGGTGTGCAGCGTATATATACGGGCAATATCCGTACCGGTGATCATAAAATTGAAGTCAGCTTTTTGGGTAAGTCACTTATTGGTGGTGTTTACCAAAAAACTGCCAGTTACAAAATAAGTAAGGGTGTAAAGCCAAAGCTTGTTGAGGTAAAGGTGGCTGGCCAGGGATTCGGTGATGCTATTGAGTTTAAAGAACGGTAAGTTATGCAACGCTTAGCTTTTCTGTTGATCAGTGCTGCCAGTCTGGCCGCATTGTCTTTCCATACGATTGATGCTGAGGCATCAACTGAAACCGATTTGTATTTTGGAGAGGCAATTTTTTATGCTAATCAGGGTGAGTATTTTGATGCTATCTCCAGGCTAGATACAGAGCTCGGGCAGTATTATGGACTGGACGATCCCGGTCTTGATTCATTACACCTCTTAATAGGTAATGCGCAATTCTCAGTTGGTGATTTTGAGCTCTACTACCGTATGCATCAGCGTGCTGGAAGAGCGATCAAATCTGTCATTGAAGGCAATGTTAAGCCTGCTGTACGTAATAAGGCCATCTATCGACTGGCAAAAATATTGTTGCAAAAAAATCAACCGGTAAATGCACTACATGCTATTGAAAAGATCGAGGGCGAACTGCCTGATGAGATTCTTGATGATATTGCATACATCAAGGCTGTAATTTTCATGGTCAACGGACGTCCTACTGATGCTATTGAGATTTTATCAGGGCTTCAGAGCAGTGATACTCATGGAGGATATGCGGCTTACAATTTGGGTATAGCGTTGTTACAACTGAATAAGGATGCAGAGGGTATTGCGCAGCTGGCTAAGGCGGGAACGAGTAGTGGCAGCGATGAAGGTGCTAAATCAATTAGAGATAAGTCGAATTTAGCACTGGGTTATAAACTGCTGGAGTCAGGTGATCCTGAACTGGCGAAGAAGTACCTGTATCGTGTACGTCTTGATGGCGCGTTTTCAAATCGTGCTTTGTTGGGTGCAGGTTGGGCTGAGATTGCACTTGATCGATATGACCGTGCATTGGTACCCTGGACTATGTTGTCTAAACGCAATGTAACAGATCGTGCTGTTCAGGAAGTAAAGCTTGGTGTTCCATTTGCCTATGGCAAGCTTAGGCTGCATGGTAAATCAGCCATTTTATATGGTAAGGCTCTCGAATCCTACGATACGGAATTGACTAAACTCGATGGATCAATCAAAAGTATTCATGATGGAAAATTTCTTCAAGCACTAGCTCGTGAAGAATTGAAACTGGACAGCAATTGGGTAATCAAATTACGTGATTTACCAGAAGCACCAGAAACGCATTATCTGATGCATCTAATGGCATCGCATGATTTTCAGGAGTCACTACAGAATTATTTTGATCTTGAGGAGATGCGTAAACGACTGTTGGCATGGGAAAGAAATATTAATGCTTATCAGGAGCTAGTTAATATTCGGCGTGAATATTACAAACCATTGTTGCCCGTTGTCGAAAAACAATTTCAATTGCTCGATTCACGTATGCGCCTGCGTATTGAGCAACGCGATAACCTGGAAAATAAGTTGCAATCTATGTTGATTGCACCTCGCCCCCAGTTTCTGGCCACGGTATCTGAACGTATTTATGGTGACCATGTTACCAAGTTAGAGAAACGCGTGAAACATCTGAGCAAAGATAACGAGCAGCGCCAGCGTGTAGATCGTCTTAGAGGCGTATTGAATTGGAAGATTTTCACTCAATATCATGATCGATTAACGCAGGCTTTTAAACGTTTGCGTGAACTTGATGGTGTGGTTGCCGATTTAAAGGAAATATATCGCTCATTTGTACGTACTCGTCAGGCAGCAACACAAAGCTACGAAGGCTATGACGCTACACTTAATACTTTGAATATTAAAGTTCTGGAAGCTCAGGAACGCATAAAAAATGCCATGCTAGCACAGGGACACATGCTGGAATCTATGGCGGTTAATGAGCTGGATATACGTCGTAAGCGTATTGAGGGTGATCAGGTGAAAGCTAGATTTGCACTAGCAGAGAGTTATGACCGTGCACAAAAAAAACAGATCGATGATGAATTTAAAGCCGCGGTAGAAGAGAGTGTTGAGCGGGCTAGAAAAGCAGCAGAACAAGCTGCCAAAGAACTGGAAGAAACTGCACTGAAAGAAGCCGCTAAGGAAAAATCTGGTAAACAAGAAGCGACCAGGGAAGAAGTGAAGAAATGAAAATACATTATTTTCTAATTTTTATTTTACCCATGGTTCTGAGTGCCTGTGCCAGCATTGGTGAGCATGGAACTCTGGCGCAATTGCGTGATGTTGAAATTACACTTGAGGATGAAAAAATTGTTGGTGGTATCGAAAAAGCGATGCAAAGTTATCAGCAATTCCTGGAGCAAACACCTGAATCAGCGATGACACCTGAGGCCATACGCCGCCTGGCAGATCTCAAGATTGAACGTCAAAATAATCTACTAGATGAATTGCCAGAAGAGAAACTGAGTGCGCCGACTACGGCAGCAGTTAAGGTGCCAGCTAAAAAAGCTGATAAAAAACGCAAAGCCAGTTCCAGTGCTGATGTTATTGCTGGTAAAAAAGACGAGTCTGATGCGGCATTTGAAAAGCGTGCAACAAAATCTGAAAAAATTGAATCATCAGTAAAGGGTGCCGCAACATTAGCAGATGGATCGTCAGCTGATATGAATGATGTTGGTACTAAAGAGGCTATTGTGCTGTATGAGCAATTGCTCGAACGTTTCCCCTTGTATGAACGTAACGATCAGGTTTTGTACCAGATGTCACGCGCCTATGAGGATATGGCTGATGTTGAAGGCGCGATGAAAGTCATGAATCGTATTGTTAAAGAGTATCCGACTTCAAGATATATGGATGAAGTACAGTTTAGAAGGGCAGAGTACTTTTTTACTCGTAAGAAATTTATGGATTCAGAAGAAGCCTATAAATCGATTGTAAAAATAGGGTCCAGTTCATCGTATTATGATCTTGCGTTATATAAACTCGGTTGGACATTCTATAAGCAAGAAATGTACAAAGAAGCCTTGCAATTTTTTATGTCTCTGCTTGATTATAAAGTGTCCATTGGCTATGACTTTGATCAGACTGAAAACAAAATTGACATGAAGCGTATCAACGATACTTATCGAGTAATCAGTTTAAGTTTTTCAAATATGGAAGGTGTGGGATCAATAATTGGTCACTTTGATAAGGTGGGTAGAAAGCCGTATGAATTAGGTGTTTATAGTAATTTAGCAGAGCACTATTTTATTAAGCTACGTTATAGTGATGCAGCACAAACCTATAGTGCTTTTATAGATCGTAACCCTCTTCATGAAATTTCGCCGCATTTTTACATGCGTGTAATTGATATTTATAAACAAGGTCGTTTTCCAAAATTGGTGGTTGAATCTAAGCGTGGCTTTGCCAGTGCCTATGGTGTTAAATCTGAATATTGGAAACATTTTGATGTTAAAAAATATCCAAAAGTAATCGCGCTTTTGCAGACAAATATTACAGATCTTGCGGTTCACTACCATGCTCTGTTTCGAAATAAACAGTATGCTGATAAAAAGAAAGAGTATTATGCAGAAGCGGCACACTGGTACAGGGAGTTTATAACGTCGTTTCCAAAGGATGAAAAAACACCAAAAATGCATTTTCAGTTCGCTGAAATGTTACTTCAAGGTAAAGAGTTTGCTAAGTCAGCCAGGGAATATGAACGTGTTGCATATAATTACCCGTTACACGAAAAATCGTCTTCAGCTGGTTATGCCTCAGTTTATGCGTTTCGTGAGAATTTAAAAGCAGCCGGTGTAGCGGTACGACCTACAGCTATGCAGGATGTGATTCGTAGCTCGTTAAAATTTGCCGATGCCTTTCCGGAACATGAAAAGGCGCCTATTGTACTGGCCGCAGTTGCAGATGATCTGTTTGAGATGAAGGATTATGTTCTGGCAATCTCAACAGCTAGAAAACTCATCGACAATTATCCTGCATCAAAAGCAGCATTTCGACGCGGTGCCTGGATGATTGTTGCTCATTCGTCTTATGAAACTGTGCTGTATAAAGAAGCAGAATATGCCTACGCACAGGTTTTGTTGTTGACTGATATTAAACATAAAGATAGAGAGTCACTGGTAAACAATCTTGCTGCCTCTATTTATAAACAGGGTGAAGCAGCCGCTGTATTGCAGGACTATAAGACTGCGGCAGATCATTTTTTACGAATTGCTAACGTTGCACCGAAATCCGCTATAAGAAAAACGGCTGAATTTGATGCAGCAGCAGTATTAATTAAATTGAATGACTGGGATAGAGCGGCAAAAGTATTGCTTGCTTTCCGGAACACCTTCAAAGATACAAAGATGTTGCACGAGGCGACTAAAAAATTAGCGGTAGTTTATCAGGAGGCTGAACGTTATGCCGATGCGGCAATAGAGTTTGAGCGCATTGGACGTGAGTCTAAAGAAAGTGAGGTGCAACGTGAAGCATTGATTCTTGCTGCAAAAATGTATGAAAAAGTTGAAAATCATAAACAAGCGCTGACAGTTTATCAGCGTTATGTTGATTTATTTCCCAAGCCGTTGGAATATGCTCTGGAAACACGATACAAGATGGCGAATTTATATAAATCATGGGGCAATGAAAAAAAATATCTTCGTGAACTGAAGCGCGTTATTTCAATTGATGCTACCGCGGGTAAGGAACGTTCTGATCGTACGCGGTTTTTGGCGGCAAAATCTTCATTGGTCTTCGCTGAGCCCGCATTTGAAAAATTTGCCAAGATTAAATTAAACAAGCCACTTAAAAAGAATATTAAGCGTAAAAAGAATGCAATGAAATATGCTGTTGCCAAGTTTAATAAATTAATAAAATTTCAGGTTGGTGATGTGACGGCGGCAGCAACCTATTATCTTGCTGAGATTTATTATAATTTTAGTCGTTCATTAGCGGAGTCTGAACGCCCCAGTAAACTAAATGAGCTTGAAATGGAAGAATACGAGCTAGCTCTTGAGGATCAGATATTTCCATTTGAAGAGAAAGCTATAGATGTTCATCGTAAGAACCTCGAGTTGATTAGTTTAGGTGTTTATAGTTCGTGGATTGATAAAAGTCTGGACAGGCTCGGTAGTCTATTGCCGGCACGCTATGCTAAATACGAGGAAAGCACAGGTTTTATTCCATCCATGGCTTATTATAATTATCTGTTTGTGGCTAAACCATTTGTGGTCGTTCCTGTTAAGCATGATGCTACTACGCCGCCTGTTTTACCGGTGCCTGAGCCCACGAAAAAACCTGATGCTGCTAATGATGCCAGAAATACACACCTGGTTGTGCCACAGGCTGAAATTAAGCTGGCTTCAAAATGAGGGGTTTTATAATGACAGCTAATTATCCTTATAATACTTTGGCTAATATAAAAGAGTTTTTTACAATAATAAATCGAATATTGTGCGTCTCATTCATTGCTTATTTTCTTTCTTCCTGTGCCACAGGTTCAGGTGGTGATGTTATCAAAGCAAATGCCAGTAGTAATTTTTTCGTTCGTGATGATGCAACAGTAAGGCCAGAAGTAAAGGAGGACTTCGAAAAAGCAGTTAAATTGCTGCAAGAAAAGGACTATGAAAGAGGTATCAGGCTTCTTAATCGAGTTTCAGAGCGTTCAGAAATGAGCATTGCGCCACATATTAATCTGGGTATTGCTTATAGAATAACTGGAGATATGAAGCTTGCTGAGAAAAGCCTGAGTAAGGCTTTAGAGATAAACCCAATACACCCAGTGGCAAATAATGAAATGGCCGTGGTCTATCGTAAAACAGGCAGGTTTGCAGAAGCACGTCGCACCTATGAACGTATTTTGGAACGATTTACCGCATTCTTACCGGCCAGAAAAAACCTGGGTATTTTGTGTGATTTATATATTCATGATTTGAGTTGTGCAATGGCTAATTATGAAATTTATAATAAGGCGGATCCTGGCGATAAAACTGTTGTCATGTGGATAGCTGATCTGCGTATTCGTATGGGGAATTAACAATGTATTTATCTAGAAAATATATAACAATACTGGTTACTTTAATGATCTATGCTACGCTATATACAGTATCGGTAAAAGCACAGGAGGTTAAGGCGATTTCAGGTATGTCTATTGTTGGTAACAATGAGGCTCCGAAATCACTATACATAGTGCCATGGAAAAGTTCTGAAATTGGAATGGAGACAGATCTTTCATCTAATCTTTTAAATGAGAGTTTGATTCCTGTTGATAAAGATGTGTTTTTGCGTGAAGTAGATTTTTATAATGCGAGTACGGAAAAATAATAGAATGTTATTTTGAGCTATGAAGGCCAGATCGGGGATAGTATTAAAATCATTTCAGATAGTCATCTGTAGTCAAATTAACAGATTTTTAATTTATTTAATAGCACCCCATTTTTGTGGGGTAAGAAAAATTGCGTTCTAAGAACGTAGATATTCACTTTGAAATATCGTGAGGAATGAACGATGGGTTTTATATATACAATTGTTGACTTTTTTCAATCCGGTGGGACGTTTATGTATCCCATTCTTATTGTTTTTGCTTTGGGTGTTGCAATATCTGCAGAACGTTTTGTCAAGCTAGCTTATGTACGCCGGTCTAATCAGAAAATGTGGGATCAGTTACATCCTGTTTTGGCTGAGGGTGACTTTGATACTGCGCGACAAATGACCGCTGAAGATGAATCTAATTCTGCAATTGCTCAGCTAATGAGTATGGGGCTGGCTCGGCAGGGTGCTGTCAGGCGACGTGATGACATTGAGATCGCCATGGAAGAAAGCATGATGGAAATTATTCCGCAGCTTGAAAAACGTACACCCTACGTTGCCTTATTCTCCAATATTTCAACTTTATTGGGTCTGCTTGGAACGATTATGGGTCTGATTGAGGCGTTTACTGCGGTTGCAAATGCAAATCCAGCAGAGAAGGCAGACCTGTTGTCTGCCAGTATCTCGGTAGCGATGAATACAACCGCTTTTGGTTTGATGGCTGGTATTCCTTTATTAATTTGTCATGCTATGTTGACATCCAAGACCAGTGAAATTGTTGATAGTCTGGAAATGGCATCGGTTAAGACGCTTAATATTATCTCTGAGGCTGCTAAGCGTCAGGCTGGTTAAGTATGTCGGTACGAAATAATCCACGCCACAAAAAAAAGGATCCACCTGCACTGGATGTCACCACATTTTTGAATTTGATGGTGATTTTGATTCCGTTTTTGTTGCTTACAGCTGTATTTACTCGAGTTACGATTTTAGAGCTAAACATACCTGCTTCAGCTGGCGGTTCTTCAAACAAGAAACCGAAAATTGCTGTTGAGGTGATCGTACGTAAAAATAAACTACAAATTGCTAATGGCCGTAGTGTTATAGCAAATATTCCAATGGTCGATGAACAGTATGATGTGGTTCGTCTTTCAGAACTACTGCAACAGTTGAAAGAAGATTATCCTGAAAAAGAAGATGCCACGGTTTTGATGGAGCCTAATATTGAATACCGCTATCTGGTTCAATTGATGGATGTAATTCGTGCAACTGACCCAGCACCAACAATAGAAGGAGAGGAGAAAGGACAACCGACGATTTTGTTTCCCGATATATCTATAGGGGATGCGCCATGAAAAAAATGTCAAGACGTATGAAACGTATGTCAAGAACGCCAAAAGTTCAGGGTATGAATCTTACTTCTTTAATGGATGTTTTTACCATTCTGGTGTTCTTTTTGTTATCTAGTTCTTCAAGTGGCATTGTTATTGAAGTACCTAAACAAATAGTTATACCTTCTTCAGTGGTGGAAACTGAGCCGCGTGAAACCATTGTAATTATGGTGACACCAACAGCAGTTTTGGTACAGGGAGAAATGGTAGTAGATACTCGTGAGATCGAAAAAAGTAAAAAAGCGGTTGTGGTAGAAATTGGCGCTAGATTAAATGAACTTAAAAATTCAGTGATAGGAGCAAGCACTAAAAAAGCCTATGAAAGTAAGGAGGTAACCATACTTGCGCATGAAACAATACCCTTCAAAATACTAAAGAAAATTATGGGCACCTGTTCCGGTATGGGTTTTGAAAATATTTCTCTGGCAGTAATCCAGAAAGCATCCCAAAGTTAATGTTACGCATTACATACCAAAAATTTGTCTAACTTGTGAATACAGAAAACACCTTAGCTGCGCGAGAGTCAGCCCTGCATGATGAGATTATTCAATCTCAGGCAAAGCTTAATAAGCTTGAAGCTTCTCTACAGCTCATTGTTGATGAGCTTGAAAATGTGGAAGGCATCAAGGAGCGCTATGATGCTTTGACGCAGGTGTGCGTCTCGCTTGAGCATTTAGTTGAGTTAGGTGGTTTTGATCTTTTTCTGGGTAAAGAGACTAGCGATAATGATGCTGCTACATACATCGCTGAGCTTCATGAGCGTGTCAATGGATATGAAGACTCACTCACCGCTCTAAAGGAAAAACGCGATAAAACACTTGTTGATATCAGAGATATAAGTAATAAAGTCAGTCTCGCACAAGAATCCATAATTGAAATACGTGAAGTTGCAGAGCAGCGTAAATACGAATTTGTTCTAGAACGTGAAGTTCCTGATTTACCGTTCCGCGCCATGGTCATGCCATGGTCAAAAAATAATAAAGATGAAAATCTGGTTCGCAAATATATTGCCATTGCATTTGCTTTCAGTTTTCTACTTTGGTTTGTCGTTCCAATGATTCAAGTACCGCTGCCAGACCCTACCGCCAAGGTTAAAATTCCCGAACGCCTGGCTAAATTGCTTAAGAAGGAAGAGCCAAAACCAGAGCCTACCAAGCCAAAAGAAGAAGACCCTACGAAGAGCGATAAACCATCGACGGATAAAAAGCAGGCGCGTAAAAAAGCCGAGAAATCTGGTGTGCTTGCATTTAAAGATAATTTTACCGAGTTAATGAGCATGACTTCAGTCGCTGACCTTGGTGCCGATGCCAAGGTTAGTAACAGTGGTTCACAATCTACCCAGGCCGCACGTAATCTGGTGGTCGCCAATTCATCTGCGATAAGTGGCATCAGTTCATCATCATTG
>JBEQLM010000070.1:0-7778 GCA_040325975.1 Gammaproteobacteria bacterium
TGCGAGGCATAATACAAGCCATACAAAACCAAATGCGGCTCAAGATGAATACCTTCAACCTGATCCAGAAGAGGCAGCATTTTCTCCGCCATACCACCGGTTAAAATCACCTGCATGTCTTTACCCAGACGCTTTTCAGCCGATTCACACACTTCCAATAGACCTGCCTGCAACATATGCAAGGTACCACTGGTGACAGCATCCGCAGTACTAATTGCAAAGCCGGGACAATCACCTTCTATCTCTTTCACACCCACCGTATTCTGTAACAGGGAATTTCGCATCATATTTAAACCCGGCATAATGCGACCACCCCTATGCACTCCACCTGCATCCATCAAGTCAACGGTAACTGCTGTTCCTACATCAAGAACACACACCGGCGTAGCGTATAATTTTCTTGCTCCCAACAAAGCAGCCCAGCGATCAACACCATGATCCTCCGGCTGCGGATACATATTAAAAACCCCACCCAATTCTGAGCTTGTTCGCAAAAATATCGGCTCAAGTGACCACTTTTTACGAATCCATTCAATCAGAGTCTGCTCGACATCCTGGCCAGCAACACAGGAGACCCAAATAGTATCCTGATAGGGAGCACCAGAATAAATTTTATCAAAAGTGGCTTCTAGCGAGTCTTTTTTATAACTGCTACCCTCGGCCAGAATCAACTGACCATCTTGCCAAACACCCCATTTGACACCACTATTTCCAATATCAATTGTTAACATTGCTTTTCTTTCTCAAACTTATATCCGCGCTATTAAATAACTGTTCTTTGCCTTCAATCAATATCCGAATCTCACCACTTGCTTCGAAGCCAACCACCACACCCTGCATCGATCGCCCATTATCCAGATAAACATTAACAGTGCGCTGTAAGCAAACGTCATATTGCTGCTGATACTCCAGCATCAAATCATGTCTGGCCTGTGCAAAATTTTCACAAACAGTCATACACTCCTGCAACAATAACCCCACTACTTTATTCCGTCCAAACCGACATTCTAAACCCAACGATGAAACAATATCTGTCCAGGGTTGTGCCTGCATATCGAGTAAGTCAACGGGCAATTTATAATTAAGGCCTATACCTATAACCGCGGTCGTTGCCTGAACTGTGATCTGTGATGTTTCGATAAGAATACCAGCAATTTTTTTATCATCAAGCAATACATCATTTGGCCACTTAAGCCCAACCTGCTGCAGACCCATATTCTTTAACACTCTGGCCACGGCTACACCCATAGCCAAAGACAAACAGCCAAGATCTTTCACTGGCAATTCGAACTTCCAGGCCAGGCTCATATAGATACTGCCAGCCGCTGGCGAAAGCCAGACTTTACCACGACGACCACGCCCCTGCGTCTGCTCCTCAGCAAAACAGGCTAGCGGTAAGATACAACCCTGCCTCACTTTTAGTAATGCCTGCTCGTTCGTAGAATCTGTTTTTTCAAACAAAACAAGCTCACAATCACGATCCAGACATTGCCTTATTTGTTCAAGATCCAAACCTTCAGACATATAAAACCATCACCCTAAAATAAAAAAACCCTAAACGATAATATTCAGGTGGATTAATGCCTGCTATTTAACACTTAAACTTAGCATCAAGCCAGACAGACATCACACAACAAGACTTAAGGCAGCTCATGAAATAAGCATGTACAATACGCCGCCATACAACACCGAATAAGCTAATCAATATATTGAAACTGTAACCATGTCTACTGAAGAAAACACAAGCCCATCCAACTTTATTCAAAACATTATTCAGGACGATCTGGATTCGGGCAAGCACAACGCAATACAAACCCGTTTCCCGCCTGAACCTAATGGCTACCTTCATATTGGTCACGCAAAATCCATTTGCCTGAACTTCGGCATGGCAAAAAAATTCAATGGCAAATGCAATCTAAGATTTGACGACACCAATCCCGATAAGGAAGAAGTCGAATACATGCACGCCATCCAGGAAGACGTTAAATGGCTGGGTTTTGAATGGGATGAATTACACCATGCTTCAGATTACTTCGATCATCTATATATGTATGCGGTCAAACTCATCACCGAAGGCAAAGCCTATGTTGACAGCCTTAGCGCCGATGAAATACGCGAATATCGCGGCACCCTGAAAGAGCCTGGTAAAAACAGTCCTCACCGTGATCGCAGTATGGAAGAAAATCTCGGTTTATTTCAACGCATGAAAGAAGGCGAGTTCGAAGACGGCGCACATGTACTACGCGCCAAAATCGATATGGCCTCAGCCAACATCAATATGCGCGATCCCGCTTTGTACCGAATCAAACGCACACATCATCATCGCACCGGTGATGACTGGGTAATATACCCAATGTACGACTTCACCCACTGCCTATCGGATGCCATCGAAGGTATTACACATTCGTTGTGCACGCTGGAATTTGCAGATCATCGCCCGCTTTACGACTGGGTGATCGATGAAGCTAAAGCACCCTGCCATCCACAGCAGATTGAATTCGCGCGCCTGGAACTGAAATACACCATCACCAGCAAACGCAAATTGCATCAACTGGTTGACGAAGGTCACGTTAACGGCTGGGATGACCCACGCATGACCACCATTTCAGGCATCCGTCGTCGTGGTTATACGCCAGCCTCTATTCGCGATTTCTGTGACCGTATCGGCGTCACCAGAAAGGATAGCTCGATTGAAATGGCCGTACTGGAAAACTGTATTCGTGAAGATCTCAACGAACATGCAATACGCGTTATGGGTGTGATTAATCCGCTCAAAGTCACCATCGAAAATTATCCCGATGGTCAGGTTGAAGAAATGCAAGCACAGAATCACCCACAAAACCCGGACATGGGTACACGCACGGTTCCATTTACAAAAACACTGTACATTGAACAAGACGACTTCATGGAAGACGCACCGAAAAAATTCTTCCGCCTGTCCGTTGGCCGTGAAGTACGTTTGCGCTACGCTTACTACATCACCTGTACCGACATGGTGAAAAACGAACAAGGTGAAGTTATTGAACTAATTTGTAGTTATGACCCTGAAACAAAAGGTGGTTCATCGCCGGATGGCCGTAAAGTGAAAGGCACCATCCACTGGGTTTCAACTGAACACGCTATCGATGCACAAGTGAATGCCTATGATCGTTTGTTCACACACCCCAATCCCGGCAGCACCGATGACTATATCGAGCACCTGAATCCGGAATCACTAACAGTGATTAAAAACTGCAAACTTGAACCTTCATTGGCCAACGCTGATGCAGACAAGCACTATCAGTTTGAACGCACTGGTTATTTTGTATTAGATAAGGATAGCAGCAGTGAGACACTAATTTTCAATCGCACCGCTACCTTGCGTGACACCTGGGCAAAACTCGACAAACAAAACGCCTAATCCTACAAACTACGATCCCGTCACCTGATTGGCGGCATCATCAAAAACCTCAGTATACTTCACTTTAATTTCCAGAATTTTGGGTAGCATTTCTTCCAGAAGCTCAACTAATCGCGGCTCAAAATGCTTACCACTTTCAGATCGAATGAAATCCATGGCTTCATCAATGGGCCAGGCTTTTTTATAAGGTCGCTCAGATGTTAATGCATCGAATACATCTGCAATTGCGCTAATACGCCCCACTAATGGAATTTTCTCACCCATCAGACCATTAGGATAACCACTACCATCCCATTTTTCGTGATGCGTTAAAGCAATCTCATGAGCCATAACCATCAAATTCGAATCACCACCTGCTAAAATATCCGCACCAATCTGAGCATGAGCTTGCATAATCTCCCATTCTTCCTTGTCCAGCTTACCCGGCTTCAACATTACACGATCGGGAATACCCAGCTTACCAATATCATGCATGGGACTAGCCACCAGCAACAAATCCGCCTGCTCTTCCGCCATACCATAAGCACGCCCCAACACCGCCGCAATCTGGCTCATACGAATAATATGTAACCCAGTTTCGTTATCACGATACTCCGCCGCACGACCCAAACGCCAAACTACATCAAGCCGACTCGCTTCCAGCTCATCATGCGCTTCGCGTAATTCCAGAGTTCGTTCCTGAACTTTTTCTTCCAGAATATCCTTTTGAAACTCAACAATTTGATGTGCCTGCCAGACCTCTAGCATATTATGCACGCGTGCCAGAAATTCACGAATATCGAAAGGCCGAACTATATAATCACGAGCCCCATAGGTTAAAGCTTCACGGCGAAACTCCTGCTCAGCCACATCAGTTACCACAAGCACTGGCGGTATGCGACCTTCACCGAGCTCTTCCTGCAAGGAGTTAATTACACCAAAACCATCCAGTTTTGGCATATTAATATCCAGAATAATAAGATCAATATGCTCTTCTTCACAAAAACTCACCACACTGAAAGGATCCTGCGTTGACTGGATACCTTCATAACCATCACGCTGCAATATTTTTTTGATCATCGCAATATTGAGTTTTTGATGATCGACCACAAGGATATTGGCCTGATTGATATTGTCGATGAATTTTTTATTATGGGATTTCATGAGGGTATTTATATCATATTTAGGTTTTTTGATTTATATGGTTTTTTTATGGAGATGGATACTATGCAATTAAATACTTACTGACTTGCAGTGCCAACCATGGCTATCGTGGGTGCGACTACCCACTACCACTGGAATATCAGATTAATAAACCTGAAAGAAAAAGCTAAGATCTCTCACATACGTTCGAGATGACAAACGTAAAATTAACTCAAAGTTATCCTGGCAAACTTCCTCTTCCCTACCTGAAACACCCTTTCCAATCCTGCCTGAACTTTTAACTTCTTATCCTCAACCTTCTCACCATCAATCTTCACAGCGCCCTGCTCAATCATGCGCATAGCATCTGAAGTACTACCGGTTAAACCGGCATCTTTTAGCAAGTTGGCAATAGGATAACCTTCTGCATCAACCTCAAAAGTAAACTCTGGAATATCATCCGGAATTTTATTTTTCGCAAACTGCGCAATAAAACCTTCACGTGCTTGTGTGGCTGCTTCTTCTGAATGAAAACGTGCAATGATTTCTTCGGCGAGCAGAAATTTAATATCGCGTGGATTCTTACCTGCTTCCATGTCTGTTTTGAAAGCTTCGATTTCTGCCAGGGGACGGAAACTGAGTAATTCAAAATAGCGCCACATCAGGTCATCAGAAATCGACATGATCTTGCCGAACATATCTTTGGGTGCATCATCTACGCCGATGTAGTTATTCAGTGATTTGGACATTTTCTGCACACCGTCCAGACCTTCGAGGATTGGCATGGTTAAAACCACCTGCGGTTTTTGTCCTGCTTGCTCCTGCAACTGTCTGCCCATGAGTAGATTGAATTTCTGATCGGTGCCACCGAGTTCAACGTCTGCTTTCAGTTCAACCGAATCGTAACCCTGAATCAGCGGATACAGGAATTCGTGGATAGCGATGGCCTGGCCGCCTTTGTAGCGTTTACTGAAATCATCGCGTTCCAGCATTCTTGCCACGGTGCTGCTGGCAGCGAGTTTGATCATACCGGCTGCGCCGATGCCACTCATCCAGTGTGAATTGAAGACTACCTGAGTTTTGGTCTCGTCCAGAATTTTGAACACCTGCTGGCGATAGCTCTTGGCATTTTCCTTGACAGCTTCTTCGGTTAGCGGCGGACGAGTGACGCTTTTACCGGTAGGATCGCCGATCATGCCGGTAAAATCGCCGATCAGGAAGATGATTTCGTGGCCCAGATCCTGAAACTGACGCAGCTTGTTGATGAGTACGGTATGACCGAGATGCAAGTCTGGTGCGGTGGGGTCAAAACCAGCCTTGATGCGCAGGGGTCGACCTTCTTTCAATTTGGCCACCAGATCCGCTTCAACGAGGATTTCATCTGCACCACGTTTGATGAGTTCTAATTGGTCATTTATTGATATTTCACTACTGCTCATTACTGATTCCCACACTGGTTTCCACACTAAAAGCGGTATATGATGCCTGCCGTTTGGCTCTTTCTCAACTGAAAATGATAAAGAGTCGAAAATAAGACTATAAAAAGAAACATAAATGATTGAATCTAGATACCGGGAATCGTTGACCTATCAATATTTTACGACTACATTCCAGTTATATTCGAGCATTAACACATTAATTATATTGAATTTATTTCAAGGGTTTTATCTGGAACGGCATGACAATCATCAATCAAGATTTTCGCATTAAAGAAAAGCACGACAAACATCCTCGTTTACGCTGGCTGTTATTTGCTGCTGGCTGCGCTGTTTTGGGCGCTGTTATCGCCAGTACAAATACTGGTTCAGACCATCTTGATAGTGAAATTCTCGTTAATGATGAACTAGATTCTAAATCCCTGCCCGCTTTTACTGAAAACGAGCCCTCACCATCAACAGCGGCTCGACTGAGTTTTGAATTAACCCTGCCCGAACTTCAGGCACAACAGGAAATCATCGACGACATTAACAATGGCATTCCAAAACAATGGCGGGAATTCAAGGTTAAACGCGGAGATAGTCTGGCTATATTATTTAAACGTGCTGGTATCAAGCCACAACAGCTGGCTGAAATGATGGACACGGGTAGTGCGGTTAAACGATTAACAAAGATCCACCCCAAAGATATTCTTCGCATTCTGAGCGATGATGAAGGCAATTTGCAGGCTCTAAGCTTCGAAATTGACCATGAAAAATACTTGATGGTTGAACGTAAGTACGGTGTGCTCCAGGCTAATATATTCAAACACGATATTGAAATCCGCACTGCCCACTCTAGTGGTGTCATCGATTCTTCCTTATTCCTCGCTGCACAGGAAGCCGGTATTTCCCAAAACATCATTATGGAGCTGGCTGGTATCTTTGGCTGGGATGTCGATTTTGCACTCGATATTCGAAAAGGAGACAATTTCACTGTCGTTTATGAAGAAATGTATCGCCATGGTGAAAAAATCAAAGACGGCAATATTCTAACCGCTGAGTTTGTTAATCAGGGCAAAACCTATCAGGCAGTTCGTTATACCAATCCTGAAAACAATCGCAGTGAATTTTTCACGCCAGATGGCAAGAGCATGCGCAAAGCTTTCTTGCGTTCACCGGTCAACTTTGCCCGTATCAGCTCGGGTTTCACGACCAGTCGCTATCACCCCGTGCTGCACAAATTTCGTGCCCATAAAGGTGTTGACTACGCCGCCAAACGTGGCACGCCGATTCGTGCATCCGGTGACGGTAAAATCGTTCACAGAGGTCGCAAAGGCGGTTATGGACGCACCGTCATTATCCAGCACGGCTCCAAATACAGCACGCTGTATGCACATCTTAATGCCTTTAATCTCAAATTCCGTGTTGGCTCTAAAGTTAAACAGGGACAGACCATCGGTTATTTAGGCAATTCGGGTTTGGCAACCGGTCCCCACTTACATTATGAATTTCGCGTAAATGGTGTTCATCGTAATCCATTGACGGTAAGACTGCCAATTTCCAGGCCTGTTCCTAAACGCTATCTGGCTGATTTTGAGTTGATGACGGCGCCTTTGTTGGCTCAACTGGAGTTATTCACCCGTACTCAGGTTGCTTTAAACAACTAGGGCAGCTCTGTCACATCGGATAAGTCATGTCTGAGTACTATGTTGGTTTGATGTCGGGTACCAGCATGGATGGTATCGATGCTGTCGTGGTAGATTTTTCTAACCATGAAACACCTGAACTTATTTGCACTCACAGCCATTCCTGGCCTGATGACGTTCATAAGCAACTAC
>JBEQLM010000071.1:0-7720 GCA_040325975.1 Gammaproteobacteria bacterium
GACTATTTATGTTGCTAATCCGAAAGCAGGAAAAGCGTCTGCAGTATCGCTAAAAGATGGAAAAGTTATCGAACAATTTGTGATTGGCAAAAGTGTACATGGACTGGATATTAGTGATGATGGCAAAACCCTGTTTGTCAGTAGCAAAAAAGACGACAAGCTGGTTGCCGTCAACACAACTACGGGGGCTAAACGTGAAATGAAATTATCACCTGCGCCTTATCATCTTAATACCATTCGAGGCACCGGTAAGGTGTATGTGTCCAGTCGCAAGAAACCTGTTATCTGGGTGATTGACCAGCAAGATTTTAAATTACTGGAAACCATAGACTTACCCGCAGGCGAAGCGCATCAAATGGCGATAGTTGATTGAAAAGTAAACCATGAATATTTTGTGCACAAAGGAGATCTTATGAAGTACTGCAAGATTACTGCGATTATCCAGCCATCAAAACTGGAAGCGGTTGAAGAAAAACTTAAGCATCTTTGTGTGCCCGGCATCAGTGTGACTAAAGTGAGGGGTTATGGTGAGGTGCCCAACTTTTTTTCAAAGTGACTGGACCTCAGAACAATCACGCATCGAGATTTTCATTGCTGCAGACAAAGCACAGGAAGTTGCCCGGGGAATCATGGATGCGGCACACAGTGGTAGAGAAGGCGATGGCATTGTTGCTATTTTACCGGTGGAGTCTTTATATCGAATTCGCACAAAAGAACAGGTGGAAACAAACTGACCGGCTGTTTTAATGAAACCATGAGTTGATTAGAGTTTCATTAACTGCCTGGAATTAATCATTTACCCTGCAATTATGTTGTAAGGATATCCCGCTATCAGGAGTAGATTATGTCAGGAGAATACGCTTATGGTATGTGGGTGGGAGTGGTCTTCAATATCGGTCTGTTCCTGTTTTTCTTTCTCAGTTTCCTGCCGCCTAATGGCAAATTAGAATGGCGCAATATGGGGCTTGTTAGCGCCTTCCTTGTAGCCCTGTTCAGTGAAATGTACGGCTTCCCGTTGACCATTTATTTGCTCACTGGCTGGCTGGGTGATGCCTATCCGGTGTTGCAGCCATTCAGTCACAAGTTTGGTCACCTGTGGGTGGTGGTGTTTGGCGGCTCGGATCTGGCCTGGTTACTGGTGATGGCGGCTAGTCTGATGTTGGTGGTGGCGGGTTATGTGTTGCTGTCAAAGGGCTGGCGGCAGGTTCATGCTGCTCATGGAGAAATGGTCACAGACGGTGTCTATGCGTTTGCCCGGCATCCGCAGTATACCAGGCTGTTTCTGGTGATTAGTGGTTTTCTCGTGCAGTGGCCAACTCTACTCACCGTGTTGATGGCACCGATTTTGTTCTACGCTTATGTCCGACTAGCGAGATCAGAAGAGCAATATATGATCACTCAATTTGGTGAGGCCTATCAAAATTACATGTCCAGCCTGCCGGCATTTTTCCCGCCCCCGGAACAATGGCGAGATTTTTTTACCGTTGAGGTTAAACAAACCAATAATCATGTGTCTAACTACTAAGGGATAAAACTTATAGCATGCAGTGATGAGTCATCATGAGTTTGAGCTATGGATATAGGTTGAGAATAGCTATGCCGTATACAACGGGTTGACGAGAAAAATCATGAAAGACATGAAACAACAGGCCAATGAACTTCATTGTGAAGTGTGCGGCAAACTGCTTGAAGTCACTGCTTCCTATATTTCTCATGATAAAGCCTATTGTTGTGAGGGATGTTATCTGGCAGCGTTGACACAACATGAAACTCAGCAGCAACATGATCAGACTTACCTGGTACTAGCAGAAAGTTTAGTGGCCGCACTGGACGCACGAGAACATGAAACAGCGTTGCATTCCAAGCGAGTGGCCTGTCATACACAAATTTTGGCACGCCAATTCACTAATGATCGGTATTATCTACAACAAATATACCTGGGTGCCTTATTGCATGATATAGGCAAGATCGCAATCCCGGATACAATATTATTGAAAAATGGCCCACTCACGGAAACCGAGTGGACAGTTATGCACAGTCATCCGCAACGTGGCTACGATATTGTGTCGGCATTACCTTTCATGCAGGTGGCTACACAAATTATTCTATGTCATGAAGAACGTTACGATGGGGGTGGTTATCCAGAAGGCCTGGCAGGCGAAGCAATTCCCTGGGGAGCAAGGATATTTGCAGTTATCGATACTCTGGATGCAATGACCAATGATCGTACATATCGCAAAGCGATGGATTTTGATGTGGCACTAGATGAAATTATCAAACAAGCAGGGCACCAGTTTGATCCAAAAGCTGTTGATGCTTTGCTGGCAGAACAGGAAAAACTGCGAGAGATGGTTGCTATCAAATGCGCGATGAAACCAGATTTATGAATGAGTAACTGAATTTAGTATAAGCAGCTAGATAAGGAAATCCTGCAAGTGCGTTGTCTTGTCAAACCGGATATTAAAAAAATATGGCAATATGAGGTAGAAATGTTTTGACCCAAAACCCAGGCCTTGAATTCTTACTTGTTTTATATGTGTGAAATTTAATTAGTAGTAAATAAACATGAATGATAGTTTTCTTGGATTTGGTCCTGGCCATTGGGTTCTAGGTATATTGCTCTGGGGGATATTTATAATGCTTATGATTGCCCTGAATCTAGGTATAAAAAATAAATTAAAGCATGGAGGTAAATCACAGGCAGGACAAAAGAGTGCTCTATCCATTTTAGAGGAGCGTTACGCACGAGGTGAAATTGATACAACACAGTTTACTGAAATGAAACGAAAACTTGAAACCTGATGAAGTAATAGTTAGTGGCATAGTGAAATATGATCTAAATTAGAGGCTATAGCTAACACAGAAAAGGAGGCGCTACCATGCAAGATAATGACAAGAAAAAACGTGATCCAGTATGTGAGATGTGGGTTGATTCCGAAGACTGTGTTTTTGATTATTTAGGTATACGTTACGCATTTTGTTCATTGCAATGCCGTGAACGGTTTATTGCAAATCCTCATTTGTATATTGGTACGCCTGGAAAACAGGCGCCTAAACAACATGGCACAGAAATTATCAAACAGCGAGTATTGAAATTAAATGAGCAGCTGACGGATGAGCAGGCGGATATGTTGTGTACAGAAATTGCTAAAATGATGGGCATTAAAAACATAGCCATAAAAGAAGATCGTATCAATATTACTTACGATTTGATGCAAGCTACAGTGGAGCAGGTTGAGAGAAACATTGTGCAGGCCGGTGAAACACTTGGTGCTGGCTGGGGTGAAAAAATGAAGCGTGCATTCATTCATTATTTGGAAGAGACAGAGCTTGATAATCTCGAACAACAGCCGTCTTCTCATGAGCATGGTTGTCACTGAAAAGACTTATCTTTGGACAGGACAACAAACTTGTCATGATATGACAGGAGCGGAAATAGATTGTGCCGGTAGTAGTCAGGATGCGGAATTCAGAAGCGGTATACCATGGCCGTCACCAAGATTTTTAATTAATGATGAACTGGTTGAGGATTGTTTGACTGGTCTGTTATGGACAAAAAAATCCAACTTTGCAGAATTCCCCCTGACCTGGCAGGAAGCATTGGATTTTGTTGCAAACATGAACCGTGGCACCTGTCTAGATTTTGCCGATTGGCGACTACCCAATCGGCGGGAATTGCACAGCCTGCTCAGTTTTCAGAATAGCAAGCCGGCATTACCTGAAGGTCACCCATTTGAAGATGTGTTCCTTGGGTGGTACTGGTCCTCCACTAGCGCCGCTATCAGCCCGGACCATGCCTGGTATGTGCATATGGAAGGAGGCCGCATTTTTTATGGTGGCAAGGATCAATCCTATCTAGTGTGGCCGGTACGTGGAACAGGTAAAGGTGTGTTACCCGTGACAGGGCAACAGGATTGTTATGATGACAAGGGTGTTTGTATTGAATGTGCAGGCAGTGGACAAGACGGAGAGTACCGCATGGGCCGCGTATGGCCACAGCCACGTTTCAATACTGATGATGTAATAGAGGATTGTTTAACCGGCTTGTGCTGGGCAAGGCAAGCAAGTCTTACAAATACACCGGTAACCTGGCGTGATGCACTGATGTTTGTGTCCGAACTAAACCTGAATAGTTCGGACAGGCACTGGCGGCTACCTACGATTAATGAACTGGAATCGCTGGTGGATTGCTCACGGGCAAATCCGGCACTGGCCGTTGATGAATTATTTAAAGACATTAAGGATGTTTACTGGTCATCAACAACCAGTCTGTACGAACCTGATTGGGCCATGGCCTTATATGTGGATAAAGGTGCTGTTGGTGTAGGTCAGAAATGGCTACCACACTTTTATGTGTGGCCGGTTTTCACAAAAGATTGAATGAAATAGTAAAAACCTGAGTCAGAGAGTAATTTTTTTCTAATACTAGAGAATCTCACTCTCTGAGCCGATTAGTTTTCCTTCAGCCACACACAGCCCGCTATCAGACTTTTTCTCAGGCTTTATTACATGCCAATGAGTTCTGTATGCAAACCATGCTGCTCTGCTGTCACGATGAACTCCTTTGGAACAATAACATCAGGATCATACTCGATGATCATTAAATGTGGCTGCTCATCATGATAAGACGCCCCCATGACACCAGGCATAGCAAATAATACATCACGAAAACCTTCCCGATCTCTATGCGTCGTTTCCTCATCGATATGCAACGTTATATCTACCATTTTGTTAGACATTTCAAATACCTCCGCTCAATGATTGCTATTAGTCCACTTATTCACCACTCCATATGTTTATGGCAACCCTAAATTAAAAAAGTTGCCCCAATTAGTTAAAAGTCGCCTTCAAATCACCAAGCAGTGCCACATAAATCCCATGACAAAACTCGACGGCATCTTCTGCGTTCGAATCCCAGTCCGAGGTCCACTCAACTAATGTGCCATCATCGGCATCACTGAGTTTTATTGTGCCTATATAGTTTGAGACTTCATCTTTTGAAACCGGTGAAGGGCCATCATCAATGGAATATTTTATTGTGTGGTTGGCGGCATCAACCTCCCGAAGGGTTTCATGGAAGGCGTCATTGAGTATGCGCTGTGCGCCTATTTGGGTTCCGTCGATGTCACCGACTTTTTCAACACCGGTAATAACATTCGGAGCCCATGACATATCGTGAAAATCGTTAAACCTGGCCCATATATTATCAATGGGTGCGTTTATAACTATTGATTGATTAGTGGCTGGCATAATAGACCTCTTGTAGTGAGTAAAAAATTAAAAGTGATAGAGCTTTTAAATAAATCTACTATGTTGATGGAATTGTGAAACATTTTCAAAACTACTCAGCTAACTCTTCGCCCGTGCCTCCAGCTTCTGCTGGCAGGTCTTTGAACTTGGGTAGCCCATCTTGCATTGGCTGTACGGTCTCCTGATAGTGAACATGGAAGGCGGGTTTAAAGGCGAAGTTATTAATGACGGCTGAGGGCACATCTATCAGTCCCATCGTTGGGTGATCGGTGTATAAGTGACCGCCGCAGGTTTTGCACCATTGACGAATACTGACAACGGTTTCATCGTTTGAGCCCGGGTTCTTGTCAAATGCGGCGATGTTATTCAGTCCTCTGGTGACGTGGATGTTCTCGGGTTTCCACAGGGTAAAGGCACTGACCGGTCCTGCTGACCAGTGCCTGCATGAGTCGCAGTGACAGTAGGCCATGGCTTCGGGTTCGCCTGTTAAACTAAACTCGACGTCGCCACAAAAACAGCTGCCGTTATGTTTTATTTTGTCGTTCATGGCATATCTCCTAATTGCTATTTAACAGGATGCTACGGTTTTTAATGGCTTAGCCAGTTTTCAAATTCTATGGGGCTCTGCGGTTTGTTATTGACGTGAAGAGTAAAAATATCTGGCCGTGAATAGTGACCGGCAACATCCAGTGCTCTGCGTGCTGATGTGACTTTTTCTAAATCAATTTCACAATATAGAATGCCGGACTCTTCTCGTAGTGGGCCAGCCATGATTTCACCGCCGGGTGCAATGACAATGGAGTCGCCGGGATTAACCCATTCATTGGCGTCAGGGTAGAGTGATGATTTTTCGGGGAAGTCATCAGGAAAGTCGCTGCCTTGCATGAGGTTGCCACAACCGACGACCCAGCAGCAGCCTTCACGCGCTATGTGTTGCAAGCTACCAATCCAGCCTTCACCACTGTCGTAAGTGGGTGCGATGTAGATTTCTATGCCCTGTGCGTACAGCGCGTATCTCGCCAGTGGCATAAAATTTTCCCAGCAGAGTAGTGTGCCAACACGGCCAGCGTTGGTTTCAACTACTTTTAAACCGGTGGCATCACCAAAGCCCCAGACCATTCGTTCCGGGTTAGTGGGCATTAATTTACGGTGTTTGTTTAGCAGGCTGCCATCGTCTCCGATAATGATGACGGTGTTGTAAAGTGTTGTCTGGCTGAGTTCATCGTCTCTTTCTTCGATACCGCAAACAATGCTGAGCTTATGTTTTTTAGCCGCATCATAGAGCGGCTGCAAATCATCAGATTTCATGTTGACGGAGTTTTTTAATAAACGCGCGTGCAATTCTTCGGACAGGTTCCAGTCACCGCCGGGTCTTAGCCGCCAGATCCATGATGGGTAACCGGGTATGAATGCTTCGGTAAAGACAACCAGCTTCACGCCTTTGCTTGCGGCTTCTTCGACTGTGCTAACCGCCAGTTCGATGGTTTTGTGTTTATCCAGGAATACAGGGGCTTTTTGAACGACAGCTATTTTAGTCATTTTGTCTCCTTTATTAGCTTCGCAGTGAAGCTATGTAAATGACACTCGCCTGATAATATATTTCAGGCAATGACAAAGTGTACGCTTTTCATTTATAAATAAACCCAATGAAAACTCTGGGCATTAAAAAGTTGGGTAGGGAGCAATTGCCTCTAATCAGGGCTTAAGGGGACGGAGCCCTATACGAATTAGCCCCTTAACCGCATGCCCGAACACCGCAAGCTAAAGGACGCGTTGAGCGTGCCAATAAAACCTTGCAGGATCGTCTGGTCAAAGAATTACAGCTTCATGGCATCAACACAATCAGACAGATAAATACCCAGAATTTCTTTTTCTTCATCTATCATTAGTCCCAAAAGGGTATAAATTGCTTTGCTAATATAACGGCCTTCTTCCCTGATTTTATAATGAATAGCATCCATCCAGATAATTGGGTAAACGCTATTTAACGGTCGCTGTTGCCATTCTTTCAGCGTGGGGATATTAGATGGTCTGTAATCGCTGTGATGGCACCAGTGACTACTTCAATGCCATACAGGTCACGGACATGGTACTTCATATCCTGATAGCGCATACCGTGACTAAACAACGACAATATTTTGCGATCAATTTCCGGGGTGAGGTGCGTTTGATTTTTCTTTATCAGTTGCGGTTCAAAGCTAGGTCAACGCTAGGTCAAAACACTAGCTGTATGGAAAGCATTGCAATGATACGTTGAAATGACAGCTATCGACCCACTGCGGACACTCAACTTATATTTTTATATTACTCTTTCAATTACCTAGATGCCTGACTGTAACTTATGTCAGGTGAGGAGCTACTATGTGTAGCATCATATCTATAAACTGAAATTGATGCGAATAACAACATTAAACAAATTACGGAAATTATTAACTTATTCATAGCGTTCTCCTTATTCCTGTGCCTGCAA
>JBEQLM010000072.1:0-7675 GCA_040325975.1 Gammaproteobacteria bacterium
AATGCTAAATACATGGAAAACCAGCTTCATGCTTTCCAGAAGGGCAATAGAAAAAATGAGTTAATGACTCCGATGGCTCAATCATTGAAGGGTGACGATATCCCTAATGTTGCAGCTTACTTCAATAGTTTGAAGACTCAGTAGCTAATTCCCGTCATAAAATCAAAATAACATCAATAATTTTCTGAGGATTTTGGAACATGAGTGATCATGCAGCACACGCACATGGCGGACCAACAACGTCAGCGCCACTAGTTATTAGTATTGGTATCTTATTTCTCATACCGCTTGCTTTCATGCTTAAGTTTGTTTACCACGAGCCCTTCTTCGCTATTCTTAGCTTAGGCATTGGTGCTCCACTCATCATACTGGGTATCATTGGATGGGTTAAAGATGCTATCGGCGGGGCGGAGTTCCCGGAGATGCGCGGACTTGGTTTTGGTGCAATGGGATGGTTCATCCTTGCAGAAGCGCTTATTTTCTTACCTACATTTGCTACATACTGGCTAATGCGTCTTAACGCAGATGATTGGCCACCAGCCGGCACTGTTGATATGCCTGCGTTGCTACCGCTGATTATGACGGTGATACTGGTCTCTTCAAGTTTCACTATTCATTACGCAGAAGAAGCATTAGAAAAAGGCAGAGAAGACGTCTTTAAAAAACTGTTAATGGTAACCATGGCTTTAGGTCTTATATTCCTGACGATGTCTATGTATGAGTGGAATCACTTATTCCATCAAGGCTTTGTAATGTCGACTAACATTTATAGTTCTACATTCTTTACCATTACAGGTTTGCATGCATCCCATGTGATCGTTGGTCTTGGTATTTTCACTGCCATGTTATTACCTGCATTGAATGGAACTATTAACCATGTTTTTGTTAGAACCGGTTCACTGTATTGGCATTTTGTAGACATCATCTGGTTCTTTGTTGTTTCACAAATGTATTTTTGGTAAGCAACCGAAAGACAAAAAACTGATATTCAGATAGCTGTTTTTTCTTGAAGACTAAAAAATATTATAAGAACGAATGGCTACTGGTTATTTGCTTGCTGATTTCGACACAAGCAATAGCTATAAATGATGGCAATGTGAATTCAACGCTTGACCCTAATGTGGTCAAAATTGATGAAGCTAAATTTCTCGGTACACCTCTAGATAAAGACCTGGTCTTGATCGATGAAAAGGGGAATGAGTTCACGCTTGGCGAAAAAATGGGAAAGCCATTGATATTGCTTTTCTCTTATTACACCTGTGATGGTGTATGCGAAACGTTAAATCAATATCTGGCACAACGTTTAATTGAATTAAGAAAAACTGAACCCGAACGTGATTATCAGGCATTAACAATATCGTTTGATAAGAATGACAATATTGAATCACTCGGGCACTTTTTAAATAACAGAGTAGGCGTTCCTGAAGATCTAAAAGATCGCTGGAAACTATCACTGATGAAAAACCCGGAAGACATAAAACGTCTTACCGATAGTGTTGGTGTACGATACTTTTGGTCTCATAGAGACAAAATATTCATACATCCAAACGCGTTTATTTTTGTAACACCTAAAGGACGTGTTGCGCGTTATTTGCACGGTGCAGAATTCACGGTTAAAGATTTAAATCTTGCCTTGATAGATGCAGATTGGGAAAAAATTTCCCAAGCCGGACGAATCATTGATATTTTGGCTGGCGCCTGCTTTAGTTATAACTATAAAGAAGGCAAATACACGCTAAGCGTACCTTTGGTCGTTGGCGTGGGTTCATTATTAACTGGCATTTTTATAACGATCTTTGCTTTTAGAGTAAAAATCAATAAGAAGAAAAACGAGGAGTAAAAACATGCACAAGCTCGGAATGACAGGTTTAAGCCTGACATCATCCTTAATCGGTTTTATCGCCAGCCTTCTACCTACCAGTGGATTTGCTAAAGATATTCCTGATAATGCAAAAGGCTTTGACCATCTTTGGTATGAAGTCATGGTTGATATCACGATTATCGGTGTTATTTTTGCCGTCATCATGATCTATTTCATGATCAAATACCGTCGCCGTAGTGCTGATGAAGAAGGCTCACAAAAGCCTATGTCAGCCGTTAGCGCCATAGGTTGGTCAGTGATACCTGTATTTATGTTTCTTGCTGATGACCTTTATTTAGCCGCCAATGGATGGGAGTTGTACAACGACTACCGCAACGTTCCTGAGAATGCTTTTGAAGTAAAACTGGAAGCCGCTATGTGGACCTGGGATTACACTTATCCTAATGGTGCTAAAACCTATAATGAACTACGCGTACCCGCTGGAACCCCTGTAGTGTTACGCATGACAAGTCGGGACACTCTGCACAGTCACTACATCCCGGATTTTAGAATTAAAGAAGATTCCATGCCTGGCCGTGTAACTTACATCTGGTTCTATCCACAGGAACCGGGTGAACATGTGGTTACCTGTGCTGAGTACTGCGGTCTATTACATTCAAAAATGTATGGCAAGCTAATAGTTATGCCTGAAGATGAGTTCACAGCCTGGTATAAAACGGAAGGCGACAATTCAGAACAGACCGTAGCATCAAACTAAACACACCATAAATAATTAATAAGAATCGATATATTCAAGGGGAACACCTGAGATGATGTATGTATTAAAAGACTGGATATTTACGACTGACCATAAAAAAATCGGTCTGCTATATCTAATAGGATCAATCGCCGCGTTTGCACTAGCGGGTATCATGGCGCTGTTAATGCGTACTGAGCTTAGCTCAATGGGGCCAACGATTACTAACAACCCAGGCGACTATAATGTCTGGTTGTATTTCCATGGTGCCGCCATGATTCTTGGCTTCCAGATTCCTGCGTTAACAGGTTTCCTTGCTAACTATCTTATCCCTCTACAAATCGGTGCACGCGATGTGGCTTTCCCTCGCGTCAATGCATTGAGCGTCTGGTTGTTCTACATGGGTATCGTATTAGCACTGATGACATTTGTGGTGCCTAACCCACCCGATGTTATGTGGACAGGTTACCCTCCATACTCAGTACTGACACCGGGCAACACCGCCTTGTACACCTTTACTGTTTTGTTGCTAGGTTTTGCATCAATCCTGGGTGGTGTTAACTTCTTAACCACGATTACATTCATGCGCGCGCCTGGCATCGGCTGGAATCAATTGAATGTTTTCACATGGTGTACTTATGGTGCATTCATCCTGCAGCTGATCTTTGTACCTGTATTGGGTACTGCGGTAACCATGATCACGCTAGACAAATACATGGGCACGCATTTCTTTGATCCAGCGGCCGGTGGTGATGTCTTGATTTACCAGAATCTCTTCTGGTTCTATTCACATCCTGCTGTATACGTCATCTTCCTGCCATTTATTGGTATCGTTTTTGATATTGTTGCCACCTTTGCGCGTAATCGTATCTTTAACTACAAAGCGGCTATTAATGGCGGTGTAGGCGGTATCGTATTATTGGCGGGTGAAGTATGGATTCACCATCTGTATGTAACAGGTATGCCTGACTGGATTCGTGTAGGCCAGATGGTAACTACATTAATGATCAGTATCCCGGTTGGTTTGTTGTTCATCAGCCTGGTTGGAACGCTGTTTAAAGGCTCGATTAGCTTTAAGACACCAATGTTATACGGCCTGTCTGTCATCTTCTTGATGTTGATTGGTGGTTTGACTGGTATTCCTTTGGCGATTGTATCTTTAGATTTACACGTTTCTGATACTTACTTCATCATTGGTCACTTCCATTATGTGATGGCAGTTGCGGGAACATTCTCAATCTTTGGTGGTGTTTACTACCTGTACCCTAAATTCACCGGTAAAATGTACAATGAAACCATTGCTAAAATTGGTTTCTGGTTATCATTCATCGGTGTTAACACCATATTCTTCCCAATGATGATCGTTGGTGTTACAACAGGTATGCCACGCAGATACTGGGATTACTCACAGTTCCCAGAGACAGCGCCTTACCACTTTATAATGGGTATTGGTGCAGCCATTATTGCAGTAGGTTTCATCGTAATTTTGATTAGCTGGATACACGGCTTATTTAAAGGTACACCTGCTGGTGATAACCCATGGGGTTCACGTTCACTAGAATGGACAACAACTTCACCACCATTAGCACATGGTAACTGGGAAGCGGTACCAACTATCGCAGAAGGTTGGGGTCCGTACGAGTACGGCACCGATAAAGCCTGATTTAGTAGTACAAGGCTTAACTAAAAAAGGGGGTGTAAAACCCTCTTTTTTTTTGTAAACAATGAGTTAGAATAACGCCCATGCATGAAAAAGCCCTCAATATGATTACCTCCATTAACTATAAAAGTTACTGGGCACTGTGCAAACCCAAAGTGGTTGCCTTGATTATCTTTACCGCTGTTGTTGGTATGCTGCTGGCCTCGCCGGATGGCGTTCCCTGGCATGCTTTGCTATTTGGCACACTGGGTATAGGCATAGGCGCTGCATCGGGCGCTGCCATGAATCATTGGGTCGATTTTCGCATCGATGGCGTTATGGATCGTACCAGCAACCGACCATTACCTCAGGGTGACTTACCACCCTATGCAGCACTGATCTTTTCTCTAACACTGGCGGCTATTTCCAGCTACATTCTTATTGTATTCGTCAACAACATCACCGCGCTTCTAACCTTTTTATCGCTGATCGGTTATGCCGTTATCTATACGATGTATTTGAAGAGAACTACACCCATGAATATCGTTCTGGGTGGTGCAGCGGGTGCCGCGCCGCCTTTATTAGGCTGGGCTGCTGTTACTGGTGATGTTCCTCCAGAAGCACTATTATTGTTCCTGATTATATTCATCTGGACACCACCACACTTCTGGGCACTGGCCATTAAACGTCGCGAAGAATACCGTGCTGCTGGAATTCCAATGTTACCAGTGACACACGGCGTTGCCGCAACCAAACGTCAAATTCTAATTTATACAGTACTGCTAGTATTCATCTCCGTATTACCGTTTTTCATTCAGATGAGCGGGCTTATTTATCTCTGTGGCGCCATCGCACTCGGTATTGGCTTTCTTTATTATGCGATAAAGCTCTACCGCACAGACTGTGATGTCTTAGCCATGAAAACATTTGGCTATTCAATTTTCTATCTCAGCTTGCTGTTTACTTTCTTATTAGTCGACCACTACGCTCGCTTACTACTTCGTAACTTTATTCTCTAAAGAAAAACCATGTCTGAAAATAAAGTTAAGGCACCCAGGGCGCTCTACCTTGTCGTTGCCACGATTATAATCCTGGCGACACTGGCACAATTTGCATTTCTAAAATATGGAAAGCCTAACGATAGTATTCGGTATATGGACGATGGTATTTCAGCCACCATTCTCTATGACGCAACACCTGTCACTTCATTTGCTTTAAGTAATCATAAAAGTGAAACCTTTAGTCAGGATAACTTAATCGGTAAGTGGAGCTTTCTCAGCTTTGGTTATACTCATTGCCCGGACATATGCCCAACCACACTAAAGACTTTAGATCACGTTGATAAAATACTGCACGAGATGGATAACGCCATTCTGCCACAGACTATTTTTATAACGCTGGATCCAGAACGTGATGATGTGGCGACACTGTCCGAATACATCCCCTGGTTCAATAAAGATTTCATCGGCCTCACTGGCACTGCTGAACAAATTGCAGTACTGACAAAAAATTTAGGCATTCTGAATCAGAAAAGGGAAGACCAAAGTGGAGAAGAGGGTTACCAGATTGATCACACGGTGGTAATCATGCTGATCGATCCCAAGAGCCGCCTTAGAGCCTTATCATCAGCACCCCATGATGCACAAACTATTGCCGACGACTTTATAAAGATCACAGAAAAATTTAATTAAATTTGCAATAGCTTAACCACTCACTAATTACAATCACACCAACATAAAATTTTAAGCTTGAAGCAACAGCGAGATAAAGTAATGAAAAAACCAAAAGTTATCGCAGGCATCGTTATCATGGCCGTCGGCCTGTTAATGATTAACACCAGCTCCATCGATGCCATTATCGATTCTTCCAGTCATTTATATCAAGAAACTCAGTCTCATAATATTGACCTCGAACAAAAAACTGAGACCATTGCATTTAACAATCCAGATAAAAGGAAAATCTCATTTTGGTTAGCCTTGCCAAACAGAGACGTTGAAACCAAAGACTTTCAAATTGTTGTATCTATACTTGATTCAAATAAAGAAATTATCAAAGGATTTAGAAGAGATTTAGCTTTTAAAACTATCAGGCAGGAAATTGATAATAACTTCTATTACAAATTAGGTGATCACAAATTTGGCTACGACTTTGAGGGATACATCAAATACGAACTGGAAGGAGAGTGGCTGCCAGAGACTAAAACTCTATTATCATTGAAAGAAAATCGTAAAACCTCTTTTTCAACTAATCAAATTATTGTCGCATTAACGGGTGGCATCGTACTCGCCCTTGGCTTCGTGGTATTAATTAGAAACACCTCAGAGCAGGGCGAGACAAAAGCTGATGTCTAAGTCTTTGCTGGCCACATCGCTTTAATGGTTACCACCACAAAGATCAGACCGCCAATAATCGCAATTAAACCTCCCAGCCCCATCATCGCCATTCCGGCGATCTCGGGGAGGTTCTCAAGTCCTTGCGCACTACCTGCAGTCTTACGCTGAACGCCATAACCACCCGACCATGCCAGCCCGAGGATATGCATCATTTGGCCGCCACCATAAACCCATGGTTGAATCCTGGCTGCGCGTGAAACAGCAGAACGAAAACCTAGTTTCGGCAACAGATAATAAGTCAGCCCCATAAAAGCCAAAGTCACGCCTACAATTGAACCATGATAATGCGCAGGTATCACTACATTTATACCTTCAATCATAAAACCAAGAATACCACCTGCACTGAATAAGATGATCGATGCCAGCAATGCATTATGAGCAGGGCGCATCAAAATATCGATATTACGTGTTGATAACACACTAAAGATGACAATCACCATTAACGGTAAAACGGCCAAACCGCCAAAACGCATTAACTGGGTAAATTCGTTTCTATGCTCTAAAGAAGTAACGTCATGCATAAGATAAACAGGTATAGCCAACAATACCGGAGCAATAGCTATGGCAAATAAAATACGCAGTGTCGTAGGTTTTATATTGAGGATGGAACCTGATGCAGAAGATAGCCACAGCCAGACGACTAACAGCACAATACTGTGCGTAAATTGTAAAATATGACCACCACCCCAGAATAAAACCTCAAAATCGGTGACATCGTTCAATTCACCAGGCAATCCCGAATAGGAAACTAACAGTGCCACCATAGCAAGCATGGCAGCAAAAGCTGCTGCTTTTAATGCAAAAGTAAAGGCAGCTGATGATTGTCCGGACGATGCAAAAAATACAGCTCGAAATACCAGTATTAAGAAACCGGCACCAAACATAAATAAACCAGCAAAATAAACAGGGTGCACCAATACAGGCACATAGTTATTCATTAAGGGCTTATCTGCTCCCAGAAAAGGTGAGATCGCTATAATCACAGTACCAACAGCACACAGCCAGAAACTGAGCTTCGCCATCGACATCATTCGTCCATTATCAAGCAGTGCCCAAAGTACACCTTCAAATGCAAGAAACCAGAT
>JBEQLM010000073.1:0-7459 GCA_040325975.1 Gammaproteobacteria bacterium
CAGCGCTATATTGCCATCCATAGTGTTTCACCCAAGCTACAGGAAATTGCTGAAGGCATTGGTATCAGCTCACGCGGGGTTGCCCATCGCTATGTGCAGGCACTAGTAGATGCCGATTTTCTAGCTAATGACAAAGGCCGGCATCGCGGTATCCGTCTACTCAGAGAAAATCCACAACAACAGAAAAACACCCTGCCCTTATTAGGAAAGATTGCCGCTGGCAAACCCATCGAAGCTATTGCAGGTGAAGATGAAATCAATCTCACCGATTTTTTTGGGAAAAATAATTTTGCCGTTCGTGTACAGGGCGACTCCATGATTGACGCAGGCATTCTTGATGGTGATGTTGTTGTTATTGAATTCCGCGAAACAGCCAACGATGGCGACATTGTGGTGGCACTGATCGATGAACAGGAAGCCACACTAAAGCGTTTCAAAAGCACACCTAAGGGACGCTTTATCCACCTCATTCCTGAAAATGCCGACATGGAAACCATGGTTTACGATGCTAATCGCGTAAGAATTCAGGGAGTGCTGGTTGGGCAGTTGCGGAAGTATTAAAAACTAGTTGGCAGTTGGCAGTTGGCAGTTGGCAGTTGGCAGTTGGCAGTTGGCAGTTGGCAGTAATTCTAAAAAAATCCAACAATATATCAAACCCACTTTTACTGATAACTGTTGACTAATGACTAATAACAACCACTGGCCACGCGCTATCGCACTCGTCGATATGAATGCCTTTTTTGCTTCGGTCGAGCAGCGAGACTTCCCTTCTCTGCTTGGCCAACCAGTTGCGGTAACAAACGGCATACGTGGCAGCTGTGTTATCACCAGTTCCTACGAGGCACGTGCGCACGGTGTGCGCACTGGTATGCATCTCAATGAAGCGCGTCATCTGTGTCCGGACATAGTTCAGCGTCCATCTCGGCCCGCAGTCTATGCCGGTATTTCCACACGCATCATGCAGGCCATTCATGACGTTTGCCCGGATATGGAAGTATTCTCGGTGGATGAGGCATTCATCGACATCACACCCTGCCAGCAGTTATACGGCTCACCGATAGAGGCTGCACATTTAATAAAACAGGCGGTGTACCGGGCATCAGGTCTGTTGTGCTCGCTCGGACTCAGTGGTGACAGAACCACCGCCAAATATGCCGCCAAGCTCAACAAACCAGATGGCTTTACCGTCATCCCACCCTGGGAATCCAGAGAACGTTTGCGCCACGTTCTCGTTACCGAGCTATGCGGTATTGGCGTAAAGACCGGAGAATTTCTTGCCAATCACGGCGTGCGTTATTGTGGCGATATGGAAAAATTACCCATCAGCGTACTGGCCAGGCGTTTTGGTAATCTGGGGCGTCGTATCTGGTATATGTGCCAGGGTGAAGATCCTGAAGCATTACACCCCGATGTGGCCGCACCCAAGTCCATCGGCCACGGCAAGGTAATGCCGCCCAATACCCGCAGTCGCCAAGTCATACTCACTTATTTGCAACACATGTGCAGCAAGGTGGGCACACGACTTCGCCGCCACGATTTTGAGGCTCGTACTTTCTGGTTTGGCCTGCGCACCGAACAAAATTGGCTGGGTGAAAAAATACGTCTACCTTCTTTTAGCAATGATGATCGACTGCTTTATCAACACTGTCAGCAAAAGCTAAACCAGATATGGAAGGGCGAAGGCATCTGGCAAATTCAGATTACAGCACTTGATCCACGACCTTCTGGTATGCAAATGGAACTATTTACCAGCGAACCTGAGCAACTCGCACGCGACAGGCAACTGCACCAGGCCATGGACAAAATTAACCTACGTTATGGTGAGCTCACTTTATCCCCCGCTCGATTATTAGATCGCTCGGATATGCCCAATGTAATCTCGCCTGCATGGAAGCCAAATGGATATCAGGATGTTTAATGACAAAGACAAATCTGTGCTAGTTGCACTATTGCAATCAATGCTTACTTTGCATCCAGAATACACGTTAACCCTGGATACGATATCTACTCACCAACTACAGTAATTTTTTCTGACTCAGGGTCTTCATCATCTGCACCTTCCAGTGCATCATCCGGCGCAGCAACCACCACCACAGTAATATTATCGTTTGCCTTAATATCCAGAACCTTGTCAATTAATTTCTCAGTGATTTGCTGGTCGTTATCACACCCAGCCAACACCTCAGCAATTTCATCTCTTGGAAGCTCGTCAGACAGACCATCACTACACAAAAGAATTTTCTGATTCTTACAGAATCGCCCTTCAATGACACCAATATCAACCTCATCAACATCCATCGCACCCAGATTCTGGTAGATAATATTTTTTTGTGGATGGCTCATAGCTTCTTTTTCTGTAATGTTGCCAGTATCAACCAACATTTGAACTAGCGAATGATCTTTGCTAATTTGCTTTAGCTTGCCATTCCATAGATAGGCTCGGCTGTCTCCCACCCATGCAATTTTATAATCATGACCACGCACATGAATGGCAATAACCGTAGAACCCATACCCGGTTTGCCTATGCCTTTTTTTCCTGATTCAAGAATCGCTATGTGTGCCTTCTGAATAGCATCAGTCAGCTCATTACCATTGCCTACAGCTTCGCCAATAGTGCGGACAACAATATCGCTGGCCACCTCTCCGCAGGCGTGACCACCCATACCATCCGCTACCAGCCAGAGACCCAATAATGGATCAGCTAGATAACAATCTTCATTGTGATCACGAACATTACCGACATCTGTACTAGCTCCATATGACAGTTCCACCATTAACAATCCTGCTTGTATATTTAATTAGTTAGACATTAGTACGTTTTTCACATATTAATCAACATTTTTCGCCAAAACACTGAAATTCAAACTATTTATTAGGCAAAGGAGTCGGTGACAAATGAGAACGATTATATATTTCTTATTAGACGCTCAAATATAACGCATTGCGTTATATAACGTATTTCGTTACGCTTTAACTATGCCACGCCTTCATCCCGGAAAAACCCTGCTAGACCAATACCTGAGACCCAAAAATCTCAGCCAGAACCAGCTCGCACGGGCAATTAAAGTCCCGCCTCGCCGAATTAATGAAATTATTCTCGGTAAACGCGCCATCAGCGCCGACACTGCTACACGACTCGGCTATTATTTCAGCAACAGCGCCAGTTACTGGATGCACATTCAGGCTGAATACGATTTGGAACGAGCGCGTGAGAAAATAGGCATTGCTTTGAGCATGATTCAGGCCGCACATATGGATGAAAACCGGCTTAATCAGCCCAATACAGCCTCTGCCAAAGAAAACAATAACAGCGAGCCAGTGACCAGGAAAAACATCAAACAGCGGATTATGCGATGAGTACATATGACAAATTAAAAACCTATGCAAACCTCTGGAAGCCTCAATCCAGCAAAGCCATCTACGACAACCCATGGCTCAGCTTGCATGAGGACAAGGTCATCAATCCGGGCGGCGGCATTTCACACTACGGTAAAATCCATTTCAAAAATATCGCCATCGGCATTATCCCTGTCGATGAAGACAACAATACCTGGCTGGTTGGCCAGTATCGCTACGTGCCCGACTGTTATTCCTGGGAGATTCCCATGGGTGGCGGACCACTCAATATTGAACCGCTGGTTTCCGCCAAACGCGAACTGCGTGAAGAAACCGGTCTGACCGCCATGCACTGGCAAGAACTGATGCAATTACACACTTCAAATTCCGTTACCAATGAACGTGGCATTGTCTATGTTGCGCGAGGCTTAACCGAGGGTGAAACCGAATTCGAAGAAACTGAGGATTTAAAAATAGAAAAGCTTCCCTTACAGGAAGCTTTTGAGCGCGTAATGAATGGCGAAATCACTGATGCCATTAGCATTGCTGGTCTACTAAAACTGAGCATGGATACCAGCATTCTCAAGAAATAAATGTGATTCCTCCGGGAACAACTTAATACACTTGTAAGCCAGGAATAAGCTTACCTTAATCAACCAAATTTTTGTCCAATTATCGAATATAATCCCACTCTCATTATTCAAATCTCAGAGAAATACATGTCAGATATCACTTTTGAAAAAGCCAGAACCCTTATAGATCAGGCGAACAGCGAAGACCCAAACAAGGTCATCGATTCTGAAAACAAGGAATGGCCAAAAGAATTGTTATATTCTCATCACATGTCTGACATGCTGCAACGCTTTGCCCCTGATACGGATGACGAGATGAAGCTGGCCATTCAAGCACAGCATATACAGCGCTGGAAATCTGCTCGCAGTGATTACCCAATGGATCGCAAGGGCTACCATCAGTGGCGAACCGCACTTTATACCTTTCATGCTGAAACCCTTGCAAAACTGATGCAACAAGCGGGTTACGCCGAAGATAGCCTGGATAGAGTCAAGCAAGCTGTGGGTAAAAAGGCGCTTAAGAAAAACCCTGATACACAGTTATTGGAAAACATCGCCGCTCTGGTCTTCATTGAGCACTACATGCTGGAATTCGCTGGCAAACACCCTGAATACGATGAAAAAAAATGGATCGATATCATCCAGAAAACATGGCGAAAAATGAGCGAACAGGCTCAGCAATTTGCACTCTCTGGCAGCATAAAACTACCTGAAGCTTTAATTCCGCTGATTCAAAAAGCGCTGTCAGACGACTAAATACAAAACTATTCAGGTATCTAGCTGCATCAGCTTTGATACCCACATCCAGCAATTAATATCAGGGAAGATACTAATTCTATCTAATGTTAGAATCCAACTTTCTAAATCCGGGTCGCACATATTAAGCCCAATTTGTTTTGTAATACTGTTCTAAAAGACCTGGTATATGAAAATTCAAGTTAGCGAGTTAATTGTCAAATACATGGAACGGCTGGGTATCGATACCATTTTCGGAATGCCCGGTGCTCACATTCTGCCCGTATACGACAGTCTGTACGATTCCAGCATTCAAAGCATTCTCGCCAAACACGAACAGGGCGCAGCTTTCATGGCGGGCGGCTACAACCGTGCATCAGGCCGGATTGGTGCCTGCATTACCACCGCAGGCCCTGGTGCGACCAATCTGGTCACTGGCATTGCCAATGCCTATGCCGATAAACAGCCTGTACTCATTATTACTGGCGAAGCGCCTACTTATATTTTTGGTAAAGGCGGCCTGCAGGAAAGCTCTGGCGAGGGTGGCAGCATTGACCAAAGCGCCTTGTTTAAAGGCATCACCCGATACAACAAGGTGGTCGAGCGCACCGATTATCTGGAAAACGTGCTCAATCAGGCTTCAAAAATATTGTTGTCTGATAGTCCGGGTCCAGTCTTACTGAGCTTCCCGTATAACGTGCAGAAGGAACTGGTCGATGACGAAATACTCGACAACATCAAAACAGAAAAACACCTTTGTGCGCTCAACAAAGATTCTCAGCCAGTCAATACTTTTGTCACTCTGCTACAGCAGTCGAAGAAGCCTGTCATTATTGCAGGTTATGGCTGCATTAGATCTGGTGCACAGGCACGTCTGACTGAGCTCAGTAAATTATTCAACATCCCCGTTACCAGTAGTCTCAAAGGCAAAGGTGCGATTAGTGAGCAGTCCAATTTATCATTAGGTAGCCTTGGTGTTACTTCTTATAGCCATGCCTACAAGTACATCGAAGGAACCGCTGATCTGGTGATTTTTCTGGGTGCAGCATTTAACGAACGCACCAGTTATTTGTGGGATAAGAAATTACTGCAGGACAAAAAAATCATTCAAGTTGATAGCGATTATGGTCAGCTAGAAAAAGTATTCAAAACTGATATCGCGATTCAGGGTGACATCAAGGAAGTATTAACAGCGGTGCTAGATAATATAAATAATTATTCTGCCGAGAATGTGCTCAAGGAATACATTCCCATTAGTAATGGTGACAACCCAGAAACTGAAAGTAACGCCAGAACTTTTAAAAACAGATTTTCGCTAATTGAGACTTTCTTTCTCAAGCTGGAAGAAAAATTTTCTGAAAACATCACTGTTTTTGATGACAACATCATTTTCGCGCAAAATTTCTTTAATGTGTCCAGCAACAATCGTTATTACCCGAACTCTGGTGTCTCGTCATTAGGCCACGCCATACCAGCAGCCATAGGTGCACAATTTTCAGATAAAAAAATCACCTTTGCTATTTTGGGCGATGGCGGCTTTCAAATGTGCTGCATGGAAATAATGACCGCAGTGAATTATGGTATGCCTCTCAATATTGTCATGTTCAATAATTCCACCATGGGATTGATCAGAAAAAATCAGTTTCAGCAATATGAAGAACGTTTCATCAACTGCGATTTCATTAATCCAGATTACGAAGTGCTGGCAAAATCATTTGGCATCAATCATCAACGCATTGAGAATGAGGATGATTTAAATACACTATTTGACTCAACTGATTTTTCCAATGCTATTAATCTTATCGAAGTCATGATTGATAAAGACGCTTTCCCTAATTATTCGTCAAGACGATAGAAGCTGAGCGTGTATGTCAGCAGCCAATCACCCTTCACTCAGATATTTCCTGGATTATTACTCTAGCGACAGACGACTCTCAGACCTTAATAAGCAACTAGATAATACTGATAGTGTTACGGACTTAATCAGTATTTATACAAAAATCATTCCTGCCATCGAAAGTAAAATCTGGGATAACACGCCTGACAACGAAACAATCTCGCTCTATCAAACTGTTTTTCGTGAGCAGGAAGCCTTAATCAAAAATAATCTTGATGATAAGAAAGACGAAAGACATAAATTCTATATCGTCATTCCTGTTGCAGATCGCCCAATACACTTACAGCAATGCCTGAACAGCATACTAACGCTGTGCGAACTGTATCAATACGGAGGAGAGAGCAACCAACAATATCAAAAAATTGCAGTCATCGTTGCTGATGATTCAAAAAAAACAGAGTCTATTGAACAACATCAGAAAATCTGTAAGCAGTTTTCTAACGATGGTCTGGAAACTGAATACTTCGGCATCAACGAACAAATCGATCAAATTAAAAAACTCGGCAGCTCAGCTAAAAACCTTCAACAAATACTGGGGCACTTCGCCATAAACCAGGACCCCGCTGACTTTTCTCACAAGGGTGCGGCCATCACGCGGAATATTGCCTACTTACGGCTTGATGAGATTGCTTGCGACACCGATGAAAATATTATTTTTTATTTCATCGATAGTGATCAGGAATTTAAAATAAAGATAGCGACAGAAAATGGTCAGAAAGACATTTATGCGATCAACTATTTTTATCATTTAAATGAGATCTTCAGCCAGAATAAAGCCCGTATCCTCACTGGCAAAGTAGTCGGTGACCCACCGGTGTCACCGGCTGTAATGGCAGGTAACTTCCAGAATGATGTGATCGACTTTTTGCAACAAATCGCCAACGACATTGCAGATACACCGTGCCATTTTCACGGCGG
>JBEQLM010000074.1:0-7442 GCA_040325975.1 Gammaproteobacteria bacterium
GATCATCGTTAACACTAAAGGGGCCACCCATAAAAACCAAGCCCGCAACAGCCGTAAGATCCAATGCAGCGACCTCATCATTAATACCGCTAATTTTTTTATATAAGATATTTTTCTTATCGAGATAGTTGCAAAGATAAGCTGCCGGTTCGAGAGCTGCATGGCAAACTATGTATATTGGTAACATTGGCATATAAACTTCTCAGCACTTAAAAAACAACACAATTTTCTGTGACCCCTATGATTGATTTATTTCTAATATCTTTGATATAAATCTATTTATCTATTTACAATATTGGATCCAATGGTAACAACTTCCAAAGAAATAGCTTTCCGCGCTTAAATAGTGATGTATCATTATTACGGCCATCCTTTTTTACATTCCAGCTATTACCTTCTGCCATATCAATCTCAATTTCACGTTTCACTGCACGTGCTAGTTCTGCGTGTTTCGCTATAACGCCCACTTCCGTATTTAAATTCTCAGAGCGAGGATCCAAGTTAAACGTTCCAATATATACAACACTATCATCAACAACCATAGTTTTTGCATGTAATGAAAATATGGGCAACTTGCCATCTTTATATTGAGAATATTGTTTTACTAAATCGTGTCTTCGCTGCGCATCATGACGATACTCATAGACCTCAACCCCTGCATCTAGCAGCTCATCAATTTGTGCACTATAACCACTAAACGCGGGCAAATTATCACTGGATGCCAGTGAATTAGTATTAATCTTAATCTTCACACCACGCGCCAATGCTGCTTTGAATAAATCCCATGCATCAGAACTTAGTATCAGGTATGGTGATTGAATAACAACATTATCTTTTGCAGAATTTAACAACCGAGCCAGTGCCGTGGTGGAATCACCGCCACCACCCAAATTGTAATTAAACCAGGTATCATTCTTTCCAGGTCTGTCACTGATAAATGTCGCATCTAACCAATATACTGACTGCGTAATGCTGACCACCTCACTAGTGATATTAGCCATTGCCGTGCGAACTTCTGGAAAATAATTAGCCTCATCCTTTGCATACGCATGTAAATTTTTATATATAGAATTAACGCGCTCGCGAGTAAGCTTCGTCAATGTTTTTTCCAATTCGGCATCATCTACTTCCAGCTCATCACCCCAAACATCTTCAGGCGCCCAATCAATATCCGATTCAAAAGGATTCTTTACCAGGCGTTCGACCGGCATCGCCAGTTTATTATTCCAAAACTCTTCAAAGGTATCCGATAAATCACTTATTACATCACCCACTAACAATGCATCTCTGTCACGGTAATTATATTTATGGCCAAAATCAAAATATTGATCTTCCATATTTCGCCCACCAGTAATTGCTATCATGTTGTCAACAACAAACATCTTGTTATGCATACGCTGATTACTGCCACGAAAATCGATCGCGAGTTCTGTTAGTTTTTCAAATAAATTAACACCCACGGAATGCACTGGATTATATAAACGTATTTCAACATTTGGATGATAGGCCATTGCAAATAACTCATCAGACTCCGCCGTCATCAGAAGATCATCGACCAGCACACGTACATGCACGCCACGCTCCGCCGCCCTCAATAATGTCTCGGCAGAAAGCTTACCAATATTGTCATTACCCCAGATAAAATATTGCACATCAATTGACTTTGTAGCTCTATCAGCCAGCCAACCTCTCGCAAGCAGCGCTTCACCACCTTTTTCTAAGACATATAATCCACTTTTATCGGGGTGTTGCGCTATCAATGGCTGTACAAGTTTTTCAATTGATATGTATTCCTGTGATAAAGAAGGTGATGCATACAATATTGCGGTTAAGACCAGGACAAGTAACTGGCTTAATGTTTTCCTGCATTCAGTTAATTCCCACATATCACGCTCCAGTTGTGTATTAGAAACAATTGTTCTCTAATCGATATTATCTTGCTATCAAATCAAACGCGTTAACGGATCTTGCCGATAATACTGCCGCATTTGATCATACACTGCGACAGAGTGTTGCTGAAGAACATCAGGCCGTTCAAAGAACACCTCACTCAATACCGCAAAATATTCTGCCGGTGAACTCGCTGCATAACAATCAATGCCGATGTGCTTGCCACGGCGGCATTTATCTTGCAAATCCTCAAAGCCGGCACTGAAGGCCTCAGCCCATTTTTTTGAATCCATGCCTACATGCAAAGGTGGAAAACCATTAGCATCGCCATTGAGCATATCGAGTTTATGCGCAAACTCGTGGATCACCAGATTATGTCCATCAATAATACCCGCGTGAGCAGTGTCACCCCAGGATAACACCACCGGTCCACGTAACCAGGCTTCACCCGCTAAATTGGATTGCACATGATGCTCCACGCCATACTCATCCCTGATCACGCGCTTGGGCGCAAACCCAGCCGGATAAACAATCACCGTATACCAACCTTCATAACTCCTTAGCCCAGTCTTTAATAAGGGAAGACAAGCTTGCAGAGCAATAAGCATCGTCATAGGCTGAGTGACATTAAAACCCTGAGCACCTTCGAATGCCTTGTCATGCAAAAACAAAATGGCCAACTCCTGCAACGTGTTTTTTTCATCCTCCGTTAAGCCATGCAACAACGGCAGCGAGGCAAAAGCTTCATGCCACTGCGCCGTTGTGATGGTAGAACGTTGCAATATGCGGCGTTCTAAGTAGTTGTGGATAAATTGAAACATTCAGACACCATTGACTAGTGGTACAAAATTAATTGAATTTTGAAATCATTTGACCATGACAATATAAGCGACGAAGCCAAACCAGGACAACACCAACAAAACCCAGGGTAGCTTGCTGGATTTAACAACCTCTGGTTCAACATTATCAACTGAAGATTCCGACAACAACCTGCTCGACACTCTCTTGAGTTTCTTATCCAACTCACGAGACTTTTCGTTATTTTTCTTTTTGTATAACTCGATGCCTTTTTGTATACCCTGAGCAATCAGCTTTGTTTGTTCTTTAGTCTGGCCCGGCTTTTGCGTACCACGTGCAATTTTCATCGCATCGTCTTTGCTCTGTTCTGACACCTGATTTTTTTTAGAATATTTAGCCATATGTTAATTTAAATTTATGTTACGTAGGATGGGCAAAGTGCAGCGTGCCCATCAAATATATCATTAAATCAACCAAAGATGGGCACGGAAATAACTCTTTGCCCATCCTATGAACTTACGCCCACACCCATTGTGGATTAACCCGTCAACCAATATGGCACAATCACATCATTCCACTACATATCCAGCCCCGGAGACAGGCACCATGCTAAACGCACAGCAAGCAGCACCCAATTTCACCAGCGTCAATGAAAATAACCAAAACATCAGCCTGGCTGATTTCAAAGACAGGAAAAATATCGTTTTATATTTCTACCCCAAAGACGACACCCCCGGCTGTACCATCGAAGCTAATCAGTTCACCGTACTGGCCGATGAATTCGCCGCACTGGATACCGTTGTCATTGGCGTAAGCAAAGATGACTGCGCATCGCATCAGGCATTCATAAACAAATTTGAGCTTAAGGTCATGTTACTGGCCGATACCTCAGGCGAGCTGTGTGAAGCCTATGGCGTATGGCAGGAAAAAGAAAAAAATGGCGAAAAGAAAATGGGCATCGTGCGCTCTACTTTCATCATCGATAAGCAGGGCAACATTGTTGATGCGGAATACGGTGTAAATGCTGAAGGCCATGCACAGGCGGTATTAGATAAACTGAAACAGCTTTAGATATAGACTGAGCCAAAATACTCATCCACAGATGAACACAGATAACAGCCTACAACCAAACATGCGTCCGCTTAGGCCATTTTAATCGAACCGACGAGCTAACTTTTTGTGATTTTTCGACCGCGATGTATTTTCGAGTCGCCAAAGCGGTCATTGATTTCATCACTCAGCACATCCAGTGTATCCTGTTTATCATCCCCATTGATATCCTGCGCAAACAAGTCAGCCTGTAGCGTTTCATCATTCGAAAATCCTGAAACACTGACGCCCAGTAACCTGATCGATGATATTCCCGTTTGCATCGCATCTAAAAACAACTGTTTCACCGTCAGCCATAATTTCATGGTTTGAAAAGTACTTTCCGATAAGGTTTTAGATCGAGTAATCGTTCTAAAATCATGGAAGCGTAATTTTATACTGACCGTTTTACCTTTTACATTCTTATCACGTAAACGAGCCGCCACCTGTTCTGATAATTGAGAAAGTGTCGCCAGCAAAATTTCTTTATCCTGAATATCAATCGCAAAGGTAGTTTCAGATGAAATCGATTTTGCTTTAGCATCAGAAATGACTTCGCGTTTATCCTGGCCATGCGCCAGTCGGTAAATATGATCACCCAATTTTCCAAAACGTTGAATCAACCAGTCGGGTGATTGATTTCGTAAATCATAAATTGTGTTAATGCCATGCTGATGAAGTTGTTGCTCTGTTTTTTTACCGACACCCCAGATGCGTTTGATGGGCAAGGGATCGAGAAAATCCTGTACCTCATCTTCTTCAACAATGACAAAACCATCAGGCTTGTCGATATCCGAAGCAATTTTTGCTACAAACTTATTGGGAGCCACACCGGCAGAGGCAATCAGCTGGCATTCATTTTTAATATCCGCTTTTATCTGTTTTGCAATCTCGGCGGCAGTACCAAATAAATTCTCACTGGCGGACACATCCAGAAAAGCCTCATCCAACGACAAGGGTTCAATTTCAGGGGTATAACGATAAAATATCTCATGAATTTGTTGCGATACGCTGACATACAGCGCCATGTTAACTGGCAAACAAACTAGCTGAGAACATAAGCGTAACGCCTGTGCCATGGGCATGGCACTGAACACACCAAACTTACGCGCTTCATAATTTGCCGCCGCCACCACACCTCGACCACTGGCAGAACCACCTACAACAACTGGCAATCCCGCCAGTTCTGGCCGTTCGCGTATTTCTACCGAAGCAAAAAACGCATCCATATCGAGATGAATAATCATAAGGATTAGTATAATTTATAAATGGAACACGATTGAATACTTAGTGTGAACGGAACCGGCTTTTTTCGTTACCGCAATGGCTCAAACTTCACCAAAACATATAAGCCACCGGCAGGGCTAAGCTTTGATTCCACAACACTAGTTTGTTCTAAATCTTTAACCGTGACTGTTGTTGTGCCTGAAGCATGTTGAATGACTGTTGAATCTTTTACAGCTAACAAACGCGCCAATGATGTTCGCGCATCCGCGGTCGCCATTTGTTGCATAAAAGCACGCCCTAATGATGATTTTTCAGCATAACCTGTGGCAGTAATATTTAAGCCCTTAACAGAACCGGAACAAACCCAGACGGGCGCGATAGTGCCTGGGGAATCGGGATAGCGACAGTCACTTGAGAAAAGAGCACAACTAACGGTGAAAATTAATACACCTGTGCCAAGTATTATATAAATTAATTTATTCATCATTATTTCCTGCATCATCTTTAAATCAGAAACCTGATTCCTTGATCCGAACAGAAGTTGTAATCTTTGAAAGATGGTTTTTCGTTTCTTTTAGACCTACGCCCAATTACTCTGTTTAAACTTATGCAATTTGGCATAACAGCTTAACAACGCTTGATGATTATCAAAACCATCCATCGATAATCCTGGGCTATGCAAACCGTGAAAAATCTCAGCACCTTCAAGAATCTTAGTGCAAATTGACACGTATTCCTTACCGTACAGTTTGGCCAGTCCATCGGCATAATCATCGTATTCACGTGAATCGTCCAGCTTTATGTCCAGTAAAACTTTCAAGCAATTATAGATATGCAAGCGACAGATGGTGAGTTGGTCCATATGTAAACACCAGTCCACCCACTCCGATGCCTGTTCAAGATCCCCCATCGCCAGACATAACATGGCTTTGAGTTCACCAATTCGAAGTCCCGACCATACTGTGCCATGGTCAGTGGCAACGCCGATGAATTCAGCCACTCGCTGCATATCGTGATAGCCACCTTCATCGAGTCGATCGAGAATGTTTTGCCATTGTATTTTATTCAGGTTTCTCAATGACAGAATATCTTCCCGAAACAATGCACCTTCATTATTGTTATTCCAGACAATATCATCGACCAGATAAATATCAGACATACCCGGCACAATGATACGACAGGCATAAACATTAAGATGCTCATAATCCGATATATAAATATCATGGCCCATGTCATGAATTATTTTGCACAAATATTCAAATTCGTCGTCGTTGTCGGTATCGTGATCCCAATCGTAAAACTCATAATCGGGTTTGCTTTTGAAAAAGTCATAGGCCATGAGGCCACTGGAATCGATAAAATGCGTTTCCAGGTTTTGATGATCAGCCACCTCTTCCAGATCCATGCTCGGCGGTAAAAAATCATCCAGCTCGTAAAGGCTGCGACCCTGTAATAATTCAGTCACGGTGCGCTCAAGCGCCACTTCAAAACTGGGGTGCGCACCAAAAGAGGCATACACAGTCGCGTCACGCGGATTCATTAAAGTCACACTCATCACAGGATACTGTCCACCCAGCGAAGCATCGGCAATGCGCAAATGATAATCGTGGCTTTCAAGCTCCTTTATCGCCTCGACAATTTTCGGGTATCGATTTAAAACAGCCTGCGGAACTTCGGGCAAACAAATGCCTTCAGAAATAATTTTGTTTTTTACATAGCGCTCAAAAACTTCAGACAAACTCTGCACGCGCGCTTCGTTTTTAGTGTTACCCGCAGACATGCCGTTACTGACATAAATATTGCCAATCACACTCACTGGAAACCAGCGTTTTTCACCATCGCGTTGTCGTGCGTAAGGCAATGCGCAAATACCGCGTTCGTCAGTGCCCGAATTAGTATCAAAAAGATGTTTTGCTTTAACTTGTTGCTCAGGATCGTAATAAGCCCATAAATCATCATCCAGCAAACCTTCTGGTATCGCCTCGCCTTCAACCTTAAACCAGCGTTCATCTGGGTAATGCACGAACTCGCCTTTAGAAAATTCCTCACCCAGATAAAAATCAGCAAAAAAATAATTACAGCTCAGGCGTTCAAAGTACTCACCCAAAGCGCTCGCCAAACAGGCTTTACGCGTTGCACCCTTGCCATTGGTAAACATCAGCTCACAGGCTTTATCACGAATATGCACCGAGTAAACATTCGGCACAGGGTTCAACCAGGAAACTTCCTCGATCTCGATACCCAAATCAGCCAGCTTACTAAGCATGGTTTCAATCGTAGATTCAAGATCTCTATCCTTACCCTTAATATAGGTTTGTTCTGTCATAGTGTTTTTAAAGCGATGTGTTAAATCAGAGCGTTCAGTGAATGCTGCCCGAAGCTAGTCTCGTACTGGGCAATCTGGGGCTATTTTATCAAGAAGTGACCGGTAATGGTAC
>JBEQLM010000075.1:0-7244 GCA_040325975.1 Gammaproteobacteria bacterium
GGCGGCGATTGCGCTCGCACACTGGATAGTGATAATGGTTTTAATATCGAAGAACTGACTATTTCTTTAGCCATGAATAAATATTACGAGATACATAGAGATGAAAGTTATCGTGGCGTAATGATGATGCCGATAAAAAAAGGCGGCATACTCAGACGCGTCGAAGGCTTATCCAATGCAAGGAACGTCAAACACATAGAAAGTGTCGATATTATTATTCGTCAAGGTAACGAACTAGTGCCTTTACCGGAAGGTAATCAATACCCTGGGTATATTTTTTCACGTGCAAATAATCAACAGGAAGTGATTAGCGCATTACAACAGGCTTTTTCAAAACTTGATTTTATTGTCGCACCCGTATTTCGGCCATCATAATACGACCCAGGATTAATTTAATTCAATTAAAAAATCGAAAGGTAAAATTAGCCTGTATTAATTTCAAAGAAAGCCAAATAAAAACTAATGGCAGAAAAATATTTTGCATGGTAAAGACAACAATCAGGTTAATAAGATGATTGGTCAGATTATCAGCTTCTGCTTTTAATTGCTCAACACGTTTATCTACATCAAAAGAATCAATAGCTGCGTTGAAATTATTGCTCAGCGCCTCATACCACGGTATATCTGTAGCTTCTTTTCTTACCTCTTTATTTTCTTCACTCAGGAAGGAAATTGTTTCATTGGATTGTTCCAGATGTAATTTAGATTCCGTATACTTCGGCTCAAGAAAAGCCGTATAAACACCCTCACTGGAAATCGCCATCACCGGAATAAAAAATCGAAGGATGATAAGAAAGGTAACCAGCCGATACAAGATATTTTTCAGACCCACAGAGGCTTTTTTATCATTCCAGACAAACAGTACCATTAGCAATAATGATGAAGCCACCAGCGTAGAAAAATAAAATGAGGAAAACATCTTTAACAAAATAGATTGAATACCCAGCGATGTTGTACAAATCAGCATCACCCAGGAAAAACGTTCAATCAAATCATTCGCCGGATCGAGTATCTGTCCCGGCGTTAATATCAAACCAATACCCGCAGGCTCCACTGCCACCTCTGTGCCCTGCACTACAGAAATCACACCATTGAGACCTTTTGCAATTGCGAAGGCAGAAATCGAGCGTTTAAATCCCTCATCCGTATACTTTTCACCATAATCGTCGAACAGATTAGTCACCGAGAAAAATGCTAACAACAGCAGGAACACTGAAACAATCAGTTTAGGATAATTATTTTTGATGAAATTCATTAGCTCACACCTCTGCAACATTCAGATTCAACATAATCAATTTCAGTTTCCATATAAGCCGAGAGCACAAGGCATCAAACACCCTTAAGTTCATAAGTCACCCGTAAGCTATGACTGCCACCTGCCTCAATATCAACAGTGTCTTCCTTCGCATTTGCAGATTCAACACACAACATCTTAAGGTATCCGTCCTCACCCAAATCTCCCATTTTATCGGCCGCTTCCTTCCACGGGTTCCAGACTACCGTTGACTGGCTAGCCTGTTTTTTGATTACAATTTTTCTTTTATTATCATTGATGACAAGATCATCCGGCGTGTCTAAATAAACACGATCAACTTCTTCGCTAATAGTCACAGCACCTACTTGTGTTTTACGATTGAAACCATCAGTTTTATCAAGATAGTCTTTTCCCTCAAGCCCTAGTACTTTGGTGCAACTCACATCATTCACCTTAAAGTAAGTATGCAACGCCTGACCAATAGTCATCACCTGATCACTATGATTAAAGGTGGTGAGTTCCATCGTTAAAGTTTTAGCAATGGTTAAGCGATATTCCGCCATCGTCGGCAACGGCCACATCGCCTGGAGAGTTTCATCTAGTTGACGAGTATCCAGCTGAAAAGTTATTTGTGTCTCACCTGCGGATATTGCTTCTGTCTTCGTTACCTGCCACAACACTGTACGGGCAAAACCATGCGCTGGATAAGCGGCATTATCCTCGTGCGGCCCAAACCAGGGCCAGCAAATGGGGATACCACCACGTACTGACGTACCGGCTGCAAACTTAGCTTCATCTGATAACCAGATGACATCATCCTCACCAGCAGGCACCCAGCTTAGAACATGCGCACCTTGCAAACTGATAGCCGCGCTAGATTGATCGTTTTTAATTTCAACTACCGGGATACCGCCCTTCCCGATTTTAAAAATAAGGCTGTGAAATTCATTCGCAAATGAAAAAACTTTATTTAGTTGCTCAACATTAGCTGTATTCATATTTCATATACCACTGGTTTATGATTTTCAGATAAAGGAACTCTATCCAAGTTATTTTTTATTAGCCTTCACACAAAACATAATAAAAAAAGTATCCCAGTTATCGTAACCCTCGACATTATCGATATTACTAAAATCATTCTGAGCTTTTAAATACTCAAGAGACTTCTGTACCTGCTCATCTTCAACGCCATTTAACTTAATCAAATTAAGTGCGGGTTTAGAAGGTGACCATTCGCTTAACATCTTACTCATGCTTACTACCAAACTCCTCAGCCATGGTATTGACGATACCTTTAATCACACCGATAAAGTGATCAATACCCGCCTGGTCATTGGTTTTACGACAGGCATTCATGGCAGATATAGCAGTATTAATCGCCGCATGATAATTACCCTTTTCTACAAAGTCATGAATAAATTTAGTTTCTGATTCAATGTCCATTATTCACTGCCCCATCCTACTCACTGCGTTTCAAAAAAGAAGCCAAGGAAACACAAAAACTCACCAACAATAGAACTACCGAAAATACCATCAGCGCCTCGGCCATGGTAATACCAAAAATAAGCTCCGGTGTGTAACCGCAGGCGGTTTGTACGTAGTACACCGATGGTAACCACTGATCAATCGCAAACCAGGCAGGTAAGCCAAGATCAAAACCGCAATCACCGAAAACAAAACCACGTTCAGTGCCCAGCAATTGATAAGATCGATCCACCAGACCTACAGCAATCAGAACTATCAACAAATGTGCAGCAGAATTCATTTGCCTGTGATGGTGTGTCAGCAAACCTCCAAAAGAAACAAAAACAAATAACGACACCCATAAACGCACCTGTATACATAAAAGGCAGGGACGATAATCAAGCACATGTTGATAAAACAGCGCAACGCTCAATAAAGTAATGCCAGTAAATAGTGCCAGACCCCAATACCAGCGACTATGAGAAAGGCTTTTCATTTGATTGATGAGTTTTGTAATCATATTGTTCATCTCAAGCTTATTATATGAGTTTGCATTGAAGAACTAGGCCAATTTCCCGGCCGAAAGCACTGACTTTATACTCCAAAAATACGGCTTACATTTGTTACCTTTGTTAAAGCTTATAGCAATGACCTTGCCTGGTGTTACAGGATTTTTATATAGACATTAACTCGAAATCAATAAATGTCGTAACTCATTGAAAAAATGAGTTTTTTATCAATAACAGCTAACTTATTGATTTAGTACGTAAACCATTGATTTTAAAGATATAGAGAATTAATTTTGTTTATTTTGACCTCAAATACCAATGTTTCAATTAATTTGGTCGATACTGTAAGGATACTTCCAACGACGCTAGTTTATCCAGAAAGCCAGGCCGATGATCAAGTAACCAGAATAAAAGGAGATGAGTGTGTTTAACAGCAATATTCAAATAAAGAATATTATTTCATTAAACTCATTGGCGCTGAGTCTGGTATTTTTTGTGCTTTGTCCACTCAGCCATGCTGCATTGCCCCCCCTGACACCTACTTATGATACAACTGAATTAGAAACGCAACGCGAGCAATTCCTCATTGCAGAAAAAGCCATCGCATCAGGCCGGCTGGAGAAATATCAGCAGTTAAAAAACACATTAAAAGATTACCCACTATACCCATATCTACAAGCGGCTGAACTAAAACGCCGTTTAAACAGTGCCTCTGCCAATGAAGTAAAGGGATTTTTAGATAGCTATCAAGATTCACCCTTCACAAACAAACTCTATCAGGCCTGGATGCGCTCACTTGCACGTCACGGTAAATTTGAAACTATGGTGGAGAACTTCCGCCCTACTGAAAATGTTACACAGCATTGTCGTTTTGCACACGCACTCATGCAAACAGAGCAAAAAGAACAAGCCTACGCTCTGATGAGTAAACTTTGGTTAAACGGCGGTTCACTACCAGATACCTGTAATGCTCCCTTACAAGCCTGGAAAGACGCGGGCTACCTCAGTACTGAACTATTATGGGGGCGAATTAAACTTGTTATGGAGAACAGGAATCGCCGCCTGGCAACTTTTTTAGGCAAACAATTACCAGCAGAAGAACGTACATGGTTATCGTTATGGAAAAAAGCACAACGCGATCCTGAATTTATAATAGATAAAATAGATCGCCTGGACTTTATAAAAAGGCCCATCTTACATTCAATTATGGCAGACAGCATAAAACGGCTCGCATACCGGAAGCCACTACTAGTTGCAGAACACTGGCAACAACTAAATAGCCAGCATGTGTTTGAAAAAGATGAAAAAGAAAAAATCGAACATCGCCTTGCAAATGCACTGGCTAGGCTTGCAACGCCATCAAGTCATCAAGCACTTAAAAATCTTAATATAATAACCACAAACGCAGAAATTGCTGAACCTCATATCTTTTCAGCACTTCAAAACAATAACTGGGTAACAGCATTAGCCTGGCTGGATAATCTGGATGAAGAAGAAAGAAATACCGAACGCTGGTTATACTGGCGTGCACGTACTTTAGAATCTCTGCAACGCAAAGATGAAGCAAACTACCTCTACCAGACAATTTCCAACAGTCGAAGTTACTACAGCTTTTTAGCCGCCGAGCGAATCGGCAATAATTACAAACTGACACATCGCCCGCTCAAAAACACCGAATCTGAACTATTAAAACTACAACAAATTCCTGGTATTGCACGTGCGCAAGAACTTTTTCTACTCAAACGAAAAGCCGCTGCGCGAGGCGAATGGAACTATGCCATCAAAAATATGGAATACGAACAGTTACTCATCGCTGCACAAGTCGCTAATCAATGGGACTGGAAAAATCGTAGCATCGCGACACTGGCCAAAGCAAAATACTGGGATGAAGTTGTATTACGTTTTCCGCTAACTCATCGAGAAAATGTTGAAGGTCTGTCCAATCAAAAAGGTGTCAACCCCGCCTGGGCATTTGCGGTTATTCGTCAGGAAAGCGCATTTGTAACCGACGCACGTTCATCATCCGGTGCCCTTGGTCTTATGCAACTTATGCCAAAAACCGCACGTTATGTTGCACGCAAGATAGGTATAAAACGACCCCGACAAAATGATTTGATCAACAGTGACATCAACATAAAGCTGGGCGTTAATTATCTAAAAAAACTCCAGCATGACTTTGATGGCAACACCGTGTTAGCAACCGCCGCCTATAACGCCGGCCCCACAAGAGTAAACAGCTGGTTACCTAAAAACGACAGCAACATCAATACCGACTTGTGGATTGAAATGATTCCCTACAATGAAACACGAGATTATCTCAAACGAGTACTGACTTACACCGTTATTTACGAACGACGGCTAGGAATAAAAAACTCACCCTTGTTTGAACGTATGTTAATGCCAACACCTGAATACACCGCTTCGGTTATTTAGTACTACTTCAAAGGCAGTTCACTAGCAACATCTGAGATTACCCTGTAAGTCAAAGTTTAAACTTGTTCTTCCCTCGACTATTTTCAACTATACTTTGCCTATATCAATGCAGCAGGCTGTGTGCATGAAAACAACAAAGAAAAAATCAAAATTAGCTTTAGTACTCTCAGGTGGTGGCGCACGCGCAGCTTATCAGGTGGGCGTGCTCAAGGCGATTGCCGAACTAATACCAAAAGGATCAGCCAATCCTTTTCCCATTATTATTGGCACATCAGCTGGTGCTATCAATACAGCGGCACTAGCTATTTATGGCGGCAACTTCTGTGACGCGGTATTTCGTCTGCTAAAAATCTGGCGTAATTTTCATGTGCATCAGGTGTTTCGTTCTGACCTCATCGGCATAATAAAAAATGGCTATAGATGGTTGCTCAGTGTTTTTCTGGGGGGACTGGGTAAGAATAACCCTGCCTCATTTTTTGATCGCTCGCCATTGATAAAAATGCTCGACAAATATTTACCCTGTGAACGTATCAAAGATTCCATTGACAAGGGCGTGATTGAAACCATTGGTATTACTGCTTCTGCTTATGGTGCGGGCAGGTCAGTGGTTTTTTATCAGACCTCTGCAAATATTACACCCTGGATAAGATCAGTACGTGTTGGCAGAATCCATGACATTACCATTGATCATTTAATGGCATCGTCGGCAATTCCCTTTGTGTTTTCTGCCACTAAAATAGGTAATGATTATTACGGTGATGGCACCATGCGGCAAATAGCCCCGTTGAGTCCAGCGGTACATATGGGTGCCGATAAAGTGCTGGTGATAGGCGTCAATAACAGGCGAACTAAGATTGCCGACACTGATGCAGAACCCAGCTATCCCTCATTGGCAGAAATCGGTGGTCATATACTCAATAGTATTTTTATTGACAGTCTGGAAACAGATCTGGAACGTTTACGCCGGATTAATCAAACAATTAATCTAATACCGTCGCATCATCTAACTGAGCATGACATAGATTTACGTTGCATAGATGTTACAGTGATTTCCCCCAGTGAAGATTTACAGGAAATATCCTACAGGCATGTAAAGGAACTGCCACGAACCGTGCGTTTTTTCCTGCGTGGTCTAGGTGCATTAAATAACAATGGCAGTAGCTTACTCAGCTACCTCCTGTTTGAAAAAGGTTATTGCCGGGAATTAATCAACCTGGGTTATAAAGATGCCATGCAACATAAAGAAGAATTGTTAAATTTTCTTGAAATAGACCAGGTTGAATAAACAGACCAGAACCAATACCACGCCACACAGAACAGTGCGTGAAACTCAATAAATTACTAAACTCTAATTCCGCTTAACCATGCTCAACCACCAGTCATAAATTTTATCCGCTACCGCATGTAAATTATCCAGTCGCTCAGTTAAGCGCTCAGTGATCTGCTCAGAGCTTTGTACAGATTGTGAAGTCCTGGGCATACAATCGCAGTAACGTTCCAACCAATCATGAACCATGTGCTCTGTCATCTCCAGATGAAACTGCATGGCGAGCACCTTGCCATATAAATAACCCTGGTTTTCC
>JBEQLM010000076.1:0-7201 GCA_040325975.1 Gammaproteobacteria bacterium
CATTTAAAAATGACCGCAATCTTGAAGTCACAAAATACGCCATCTCAATGATCGCATTAGAAAAGAAACTTTCGGCGAATCCTAAAATGCTGGAGCAAGTCACCGAAGGTTTAAATGAGATACAAAAATCGATGGAATTTTTTAGTCTGATGCACGAAAACGTATTCGCTAAACTAGGCGGACTTTATAAAGACACCATCAGCACACTGCAACCCAAAATTGTTGTGCAGGGTGAACGCGCATATCTCAGCAATGAAAGTAACGCCAACAAAGTTCGCGCTTTACTATTTGCAGGTATTCGTGCAGCTGTATTGTGGCGACAATGTGGTGGATCACGCTGGCATATTTTGTTGGGTAGAAAAAAATATCTCAATGAATGCCAATATTTACTGACGAAATTATAATTCTAAAGCCACTCAGTCAATAGCTTAAGTTGATCTCATACCCCAGATAAATATAGTCCAGGCGATAGTTCTATTAATCTGTTTATACCTAACCAACAGGCAAAAAAAAACCGACGATTATGTCGGCTTTTTTAGCTTACACTAGATAGTTGTCTTATTTTGCAACTTCTTCTACTGCTGCTGCTTCACCTTCTACTGCAACTTCACCTTCTACTGCAACTTCACCTTCTACTGCAACTTCACCTTCTGCTGCGGCTTCACCTTCTGCTGCGGCTTCACCTTCTACTGCGGCTGCACCTTCTGTAGTACTAGTTTCTTCAGTAATCGATTCAGCAAATTTAGCAGAATAATCAGAGACTTCATCACAACCTGTCATGATGAATGCGGATAAGATAGCCAATATTAAAGTAATATTTTTCATGTAAAGTTCCTGTTTTATTATAATAATTAATTAACAACGTTTCATGATCATGTTTTGAATGATGCATAGACGATCATATTCAATTGAACTCTCTTAGAGTCAATAGAACTTAAGGGTTTTAAAATTATTTAGGAACAATTTGGCTCAAGATAATCGAGCAATCAAGATTTGGAAATTTCACCTATTTAACACTGAAAGAGGAATCATATCTACCCTAATCAGTAAATACATAAATTAATGTTTTTCAACAATACTCAAGGCGACAGCCTCGGCGACTTCAATACCATCAACCGCAGCGGACAGAATTCCACCAGCGTATCCAGCGCCTTCACCTGCTGGGTAAAGCCCTTTAGTGTTGATACTTTGATAGTCATCACGATTACGTTTGATACGTACCGGTGAAGAGGTGCGCGTTTCAGCACCAGTGAGCACTGCATCGTTCATGGCAAAGCCTTTTATTTTTCGTTCGAAGGCAGGCAAGGCTTCGCGAATTGCTTCGATAGCATAATCAGGTAGTGCAGTACTCAGGTCAGTCAGATGAACACCCGGTGTATAAGAAGGCTGTACGCAACCCAGTTCAGTCGATGCTTGTCCCTTAAGGAAATCACCCACTAACTGCCCCGGTGCATCGTAATTACTGCCACCCAAAACAAAGGCTTTTGATTCGAGTTGACGTTGCAATTCAATACCCGCCAGCGGATTATCATTGGGAAAATCTTCTGGCGTAATGCCAACTACAATGCCACTGTTAGCGTTGCGTTCATTGCGTGAATATTGACTCATGCCGTTGGTTACCACACAGCCTTCTTCGGAAGTGGACGCCACCACCGTACCACCGGGGCACATGCAAAAGCTGTAAACGCTGCGGCCATTCTTGCAGTGGTGCACCAACTTGTAATCGGCCGCACCAAGATCGGCATGACCGGCAAACTTTCCGTAACGACTTTGATCAATGATGGACTGCGGATGCTCAATACGAAAACCAATTGAGAAAGGTTTAGCTTCGACATAAACGCCACGTTGATAAAGCATATCAAAAGTATCGCGGGCGCTATGGCCGATAGCCAGAATGATGTGATCACTCTCTATACGCTCACCACCATTTAACACAACACCGCGTACCTGACCATCGTCGATATCAATATCAGTAACACGACTATCAAAACGAAATTCACCACCGAGGCTAACAATCTCCTCACGGATCTTCTCGACCATACTCACCAGACGGAAAGTACCAACGTGCGGCTTACTGATATGAAGTATCTCCTCCGGTGCACCTGCCTTCACAAACTCTTTTAATACCTTAATACCAAGAAAACGTGGATCTTTAATTTGTGTGTGTAATTTTCCGTCAGAGAAAGTACCCGCCCCGCCTTCACCAAACTGCACATTCGATTCAGGATTAAGTTTATGCTCACGCCACAGCGCCCAGGTATCCTTTGTGCGCTGCCGCACTTCCTGACCACGTTCCAGAATCAGCGGTTTAAAACCCATCTGCGCCAGCAACAAACCCGCCATAAAACCACAGGGGCCAGTACCAATAATCACCGGACGTATTTTGAGATTTTCAGGCGCCTGCGCGACAAACTTGTACTCAGTATTCGGCGTCGGCTTAATGTGACGTTCTTCGCTGAATCGTTGCACTAACTCACCCTCATCCGCCACATCAACATCCAGCGTATAGACAACCATAATCGCACTGCGTTTGCGCGCATCGTAGCCACGACGGGAAACTGTATATCCCTGCAATTTATCTGCCGTAATCTTCAAGCGATCAAGAATCGCCAACTGGAGCTCATCGGATGAATGATCAAGAGGAAGTCTTATTTCTGTGAGTCGTAACATTGAAGATTCTGTGGTTAAGCGTGGGTGGTGAAAGCGAAGCATTCTACCCTCTCGGGTAGAGCATGTCTCATCATAAGATAAATTATCAATGTTTATTATTTATGTTTTATATATTTATCCGTGTGAACAAAAAATAGTGTCCGACATACACTGACAATTTTAAATTCTGATCCTTTATATTATTAAATCAACATAGCGTTAATCATTGCCTCTGCCTTGATTTTTACCACGCTTGCCTTTGCCTCGTTTGCCCTTGTAGGTCTTTTTATGTTTTTGGTGTTCTTTATAAGGTTGATCCAAATAAGATTCTAAGGTGACATGCTCACCTAGACTGATACGAATACTACTCGGCAAGGTAGCCGACATTTTCCACTGATTATTTGAAAGATAAAAATACACGTTACGTACAGGTGAAAAATAAACGTAAGAATCTGGATAATAGTAGTAACCCTGTGCCCTGTCACGACGGCCATGCGCAGGAGCGTGTGCCGGTGGCATGTTGTCCAAATGGGGGGAAGGATTAATAACAATGCCTCCACCAAAATTACGGCATGCAGACAGTGCCAGCAGACTCAACATTACAATAATTATGCGTTCCATTAACTCTTACCTCTAGTAATGCAATTAATTCAGCAGATTATATTACTAATATAAGAAGGAGTCTGTAGCACAGTATAAATAATCAGAAGATAGTCATAATATGGTCTTATCTCAATAAAAATCACGCCCCACCAGATCCTAATATATGACAGCTAATGCACTTACTAAAAAGTTTTATTCTATATTTAAGTCAACAGGCTCTATTGGTGGTAACATTACTTTTGATTTTGACAATGCACTTGGCTTCGTTGTTGAAGTCGATTACCCACTTAACGAAAAATCTTATCTAGGCATAAAAGCCACTGCCATTGATTATACTTTAGGATCAACAAAGATTAATGGTAATAGTCTTGGCGTAGTTGCTGGCATAATGTTTTAACAAATTGATAATCTGTTATCGTATATAAAAAACGGCGTAGATTGAAAAATCGCGCCGTTTTTTTTCATTTACTAACCACAGTTAAATTAATTTTTGATTTACAATATATTGACACTGAATACCTGATCATAATTATTCGCCAATAACATTAGCACTTGTTAATATAGAACAAGAATAAATGTTAGTTTTTAGACTAACCTGATTCCGACGATACAAATAATACGAGTTAATAAAATAACTCGAAAGGCCTCATATAATGACTGACCCAGCCAAATCTATTCTATATGTACGCCTACCCTGCTGGAAAATATACCCCGGCGGAATAATATATGTAGTTGATTTTATTCATAAAAAAAGACCGTATATCAAGCAGGAAATTCTTGATCTGGCACTCATTCCCTCGGCTCAGCGCAGACAGGTACTAAAACAACATATCCAGCAACTGAAACCCGATGTGGTGGCCTTTTCCTGGCGTAATATGCAATCTTTTGGGCCACATCCAGAAGATGATGCGCTTGACGTGGTAATGAACTTTGATCACTCACCAAATCTGTGGCGTCGTATCAAGGCGGCCTTTAATGCTTTTGGCATCATATTCGATTATTCATATAGCCGTATTCGCAATTTTGCTTTTATGAAAATGACTCGCAAGCTGCTGCCGGATGCAAAGATTGTTGTTGGCGGTACTGCGGTGTCTATCTTTGGTAAATACGTGGCAGAAAAATGCCCGATCAACAGCACGGTTGTCATTGGTGAGGGTGAGCCAGCGATGTTATCCATTGTCGATGGAGATGACTCGACCATTGGTGAGTGCTATTACAAGGATGCTAAGGGTGATGTGCATTTTCACCATCGTCAGGAAAATTTTGATTTAAGCAGCTTGACCGCCGTTGATTTCAACTATATCGAAAGTATTTTTCCAGCCATTCATGAATACATGGGGGACTATATTGGTGTGCATACCAAACGCGGCTGCCCCTATCAGTGCCATTTCTGCCTGTACAACGAGATAGAAGGACATACTCAACGCTACCGTGAACCGATCGAAATTGTCGACGAAATAGAATCACTGAATAAAAAATATGGCGTCAACAAAATATGGTTCACCGACGCTCAATTCTGTTCGACACGACGCAGCACACACCACGTTGAAGAAATTCTGGATGAAATGATCCGACGAAAATTGAACATTAAATGGACCGGTTATATACGCCTTAATTATCTAACGCCAGAACTTGCCAGCAAAATGCTGAAAAGCGGCCTCGCCAGTCTGGATCTGTCCTTTACCGGCACTCAGGAAATGATCAACAACCTGACCCTGGGCTATTCGCTGAAACAACAGATGCAGGCTTTCCAGATGTTCAAGGATGCCGGCTATACCGATCAGAAAGTGAAGCTTTATATGCCACTGAATGCACCGGGTGAAACAGAACAGACATTACTGCAAACCATCGATTGCATTAAAGACCTTTACAACATGTTTGGCCGTGACAATGTACTACCGTTTATTTTTTTCATCGGCATCCAGCCCGGCACACCGGTAGAACGTTTATTACTGGAACAAGGTTACCTCAGCAAAGGTTACAACCCGTTAACGCTGAATCCATTTACCATTAAAAAATTACTCTACAATCCCAAACCGCTAGGACCAATTATCGCGCGCAGTTATCTAGATGCCGTAGACGCTCTGGATGAGAACAGCGAATATATTGGCCGCGCCACCATGGATAATCTTGAACGCACATTAAAAGAACTGGGTGCGACGACCAACTCTGCCAGCACTTTCCCCTACTTTGGTAAGTTCCAAAAATTTGTCGCGCCGCAACACCACATCGTCGAAGACAATGATGAGAATAAATTTTAACTTTATCATTTCAAAAACAAGACAAACAAGAACCATAAAGTATCGCTCGCATAACAGACCAATACGAACTTATACCCGCCAACATTGTCGAAAACGTCCAGCGATCAATTAGCTCATCGCCTTAAGTCACTATTGAGACTAAAATTTCGCAATGAATGATTCATCAAACAAACAGTCACTAACCACTATCGATAATTCATGGATATTAATTTTCAGCTGCTGGATATTAGCCGCCATTGGCACACTGGGCAGCTTATTTTTCAGTGAGGTCATGGCACTGAAACCCTGTGTTCTTTGCTGGTATCAGCGTATTTTCATGTACCCATTAGTAGTCATCTTTCTAGTAGGACTATTCCCGCTTGACCGTTCCGTGTTTCGGTATGCGTTTCCCGTCGCGCTTATTGGCTGGGGTTTTGCTATCTATCACTATCTCCTCTACTCCGGCTATATACCCGAAAATCTTCAACCCTGTGACAAGGATGCATCCTGCGCAGAAATAAATCTGGAGTTATTTGGCTTCATTACCATTCCCATGTTATCAATACTTTCATACACGGCAATCATCGTATTACTATTAATTTTTAGAAACAGGACAAAAGCATGAACAAACAAACTTTGGTAATGGCTGCTGGTGTACTACTCATCGCAATCTTTTCTATGGCAGCATTTCTCTACAATACGCAAATGGCTGATGAAATCAGTGCCTCTGCCCAGCAAAATGCCTCATTACTTGTGCGCGACTATTCACCAACAATGGGCGATGAAAATGCCAAAGTCACCATTGTCGAATTCTTCGATCCGGCCTGCGGAACCTGCAAAGACTTTTATCCATTCGTTAAGCAACTAATGGAAGCCAACCCCGGTAAGATAAAACTGGTCATGCGCTACACACCTCTTCACAACGGATCCGATGAAGTGGTGAAAATACTTGAAGCTGCCCGCCTGCAAAATAAGTACTGGGATATCCTCGAAGAAACCTATGCAACCCAGTCAGCCTGGGCAATCAACCACACAGCCCATCCAGAAAAACTATGGACGATACTGACTTACTCAGGGCTTAATATTGAAAAAGCAAAACAGGATGTGCTAAGCCCCACCGTCATCCAACATATACAGCAGGACATGACCGATGCCAGACAAATGCAAGTGAGCAGAACACCCGGCTTTTTCGTCAACGGAAAACCGCTTATCAACTTTGGCTACAGGGAACTACAAGATTTGGTAGAGACTGAAATTCGTAACAGTTATTAGAACATGCTCTCGATTATACTGTCTTTGCTCATTCTACAAAACTAACCCAAAAGCTCATCTAAGGTTAATGTGTAACTGGAAGCATACAGCTCTAAAAAATAGTTAACCTCAGGAAGATCAATAGCATCAAGCCGATCTTTCATATCGTCAATGGCTTTGGAAAATTCAGAATTGCCCGCTGCAACTTCTATCTGACATTTCAGGTAAGCAGATATAGTATCCGCCGCCTTGATGATGGCTTTCTGATCTACAGGAATAAGCTCCTCAATCAACACCGCTTTGTAATCAGATTGAAGATCTGTGGGCAGTAAATTTAAAAGCTCATATTCCGCTTTTCTTTCAATCGACTTATAGGCTTGAGTTATTTCATTTGAGTGATACTTAATCGGCGAAGGCATGTCGCCGGTTATCACCTCACTGCAATCATGATAAAGCGC
>JBEQLM010000077.1:0-7124 GCA_040325975.1 Gammaproteobacteria bacterium
AAGCTTTGATGTTGGATTCAAGATCCTGCTGTATCTGCTGAAAATTTCCTGGAAGTAAGCCGGTAATTTTCTTTGCCAGATCGTCAAAGGTGTTTTTATTTTCCATATTTATGTACCCGATTTAATTGGTTTGATTTTACGTCAAAACAGCGCACAAAAATAAAGCATTAGTGTTTTTCAGGCACCATATCGGTGCGCATAGATTTGATCAAACCACTTGGATAGACGAAGAAATTAGCTAACTTGATGTTTTGGTTAATAAAATTAATTCTGGCACGCTGTCTGCATTGTTGTCGTCATAGTTGAATGAATTTCAATTAATTTTTAAAAAAACTAATGAGGAGTCTAGACATGATGAAAAAAACTATAATTTTAAATGCTGTGGTTGTCGGTACATTATCAAGTGGTTTTGCTATGGCTGCAGTTGAAGGTCTTTCAGCGAATGCCGGTGTTGTTAGTGATTACTATTTCCGTGGTGTGCAGCAGACGTCGAGTGCTTCTGCTAATGGTGGTATTGATTATGAACACAAAAGCGGCTTTTCAGCGGGTATATGGGCAGCTGATGTAGAGGGGCAGAATGGTGGTCTTACAGGCGCTAATCCTCCACAAGGTATCGAAATTGACACCTATGCGAGTTTTGCTGGTGAAGCAGGAAAAATCGGTTATAGCATTGGTTACACACACTATGGTTATACCGGTGATTTTGATACTTCATATGACGAAGTTAATCTAGGCGCTAGTTATGGTGATTTTGCTCTTGATGTTGCTTCAGGTTCTCATGAAGTGCCTGGTGGTATAGATGAAGATTATACCTTTACATCAATTTCATATGGTGCAGGTCCATTATCTGTCACTTATGGTTCATGGGGCAATGATTTTGCAGGTGCTTATCTTGAAGTAGGTCTTAGTACTGACATTGGTGGTGCTGAAGCGGGTGTGTCTTTTGTTAATGGCGATCCAGATGATGGCGTTAAAAACATCATGACGGATGGTACTGCGCTTGTGTTTTCAATTAGCAAATCTTTCGATCTATAAGGATCAGGAATCGTTTATTTAATCGTTTTTAGATTTGGCTCACCATTATGGGTGAGTCATATTCGGGAGTAGAAATTATGAAATTAATTACTGCAATTATAAAACCCTTCAAGCTGGATGATGTGCGCGAAGCACTTTCAGAAATTGGTGTGCAGGGTATTACGGTAAGTGAAGTAAAAGGTTTTGGTCGTCAGAAAGGTCATACCGAATTGTATCGAGGTGCAGAATATGTGGTTGATTTCCTGCCCAAGGTAAAACTTGAAGTCGCTGTTGCAGCAGACATGTCTGAACAAGTCATAGAGGCAATCCGTGGCGCGGCTAATACAGGAAAAATCGGTGACGGAAAAATTTTCGTTTCGACCATTGAGCAAACCGTGCGAATTCGTACTGGCGAATCCGGCGTTGAAGCGCTGTAACTAAGAGAGGTATATAAAGATGGAAAATCAAATTTTTCAACTGCAATACGCAATGGATACCTTTTACTTTTTAGTAATGGGTGCGTTCGTAATGTGGATGGCGGCTGGCTTTGCAATGTTAGAAGCAGGTCTGGTTCGCTCAAAAAATACAACAGAAATTTTGACTAAAAATATCGTCTTGTACGCAGTAGCTTGTACCATGTATTTGGTGTGTGGTTATGAGATTATGTATGGCGGTGGTTACTTTCTTGAAGGCATAGCAGGTGATGATACATTGGTTGCTGATGCCTTGAAGGCTTCAGCAGAAAATGGTTTTGAAGGTGGCTCTGTATATTCTGGCGCTTCAGACTTTTTCTTCCAGGTTGTATTTGTTGCAACTGCAATGTCGATTGTTTCAGGTGCGGTTGCTGAGCGTATGAAACTATGGTCATTTGTTTTGTTTGCTGTAGTTATGACGGGTGTCATCTATCCTATGGAAGGTGGTTGGACATGGGGCGGTAACTCTGTATTTGGTCTGTACAAATTAGGCGATGACTTTGGTTTCTCCGACTTTGCGGGCTCAGGTATTGTTCATATGGCTGGTGCGATGGCTGCTTTAGCTGGTGTATTAGTGCTAGGTGCTCGTAAAGGTAAATACGGACCTAACGGTCAGGTAAATGCTATTCCGGGTGCAAACCTGCCAATGGCGACATTGGGTACATTCATTTTATGGATGGGCTGGTTTGGTTTTAATGGTGGTTCAGTACTGAAGCTGGGTGATATTGCCAACTCCAATGCTGTCGCCATGGTGTTCCTGAACACAAATGCTGCCGCTGCAGGTGGTGTTGTGGCAGCCATCATTCTTGCTCGCCTCATGTTTGGTAAAGCTGATTTAACCATGGCGTTAAATGGTGCGCTGGCTGGTCTGGTTGCGATTACTGCAGAACCTTCAACACCAACTCCTCTAGTTGCAACATTGATTGGTGCAGCCGGTGGTATTCTGGTTGTCTTCTCAATCGTAGGTTTAGATAAGTTGCGTATTGATGATCCAGTCGGTGCCATTTCTGTACACGGTGTTGTTGGTATCTGGGGCTTATTAGCTGTTCCATTGACCAATAGCGGTGCAACTTTTGGCGGACAGCTGGTTGGTATGCTGACTATTGGTGTCTGGGTGTTCGGCGCTAGTCTGCTGGTATGGCTGGCCATCAAGTTCCTCATGGGCGTCCGCGTTAGTGAAGAAGAAGAGTATGAAGGCGTCGATCTTGCTGAGTGCGGGATGGAGGCTTACCCAGAATTTACTAGCAAATAAATAGACTCCTGCTGGTAATGTTTGGCCGGGCACTTAGGTGCCCGGCTTTTTTGCTTGATGCTACAAAGTAATTTATGTGGTAAAAAGCTTATTAGAGATATGTATTTGAGGCCTGATCGATCAGGCCTTGTTGCGTTTTAAGATTTGTGAGGCGCAGTGTGCAGAAAAAATTGAAAATATATAGGTGATCTAATGAAATTGATTAAAGCAATAATTAAACCGTTTAAGCTGGATGATGTGCGTGAAGCCTTATCTGAAATTGGTGTGCAGGGTATTACTGTTTCTGAAGTCAAAGGCTTTGGTCGTCAGAAAGGGCATACTGAATTATATCGTGGCGCTGAATATGTGGTTGATTTTTTGCCCAAGGTAAAAGTTGAAACAGCGGTGGCTGATGACAAAGTTGAAGAAGTCATTGATGCGATTCGTGGTGCAGCAAATACCGGAAAGATTGGTGATGGAAAAATATTTGTCATGCCACTTGAGCAGGCTATTCGCATTCGTACCGGTGAGTCAGGCGATGAAGCCTTATAAAAATAAAAGAATATAGAGGAGAGAAAAATGAAATTATTATCAGGCTTGAAAGGGCTTGTCGGTATGGTATTATTTTTGTTGCCGCAACTTGTATTCGCTGAGGGTATCGATAGTGGTGATACATCATGGATACTGACATCTACCGCCCTGGTACTGTTCATGTCATTGCCCGGCTTAGCACTATTTTATGGTGGTCTGGTTCGGGCAAAGAATGTTTTGTCGGTATTGATGCAGTGTTTTGCTATCGCCTGTGTGGTTACTATATTGTGGGTGGTCTTTGGCTATAGCCTGTCATTCGGTGATGGTGGTAGTGCCAATGGCTGGATTGGTGGTTTGAGTAAAATGTTTCTTGCTGGTGTCAGTCGTGACGCTGTTAGCGGAACCCTGCCTGAAACCGTCTTTGTTATGTTCCAAATGACTTTTGCCATTATTACGCCAGCTTTGATCGTTGGTGGTTTTGCAGAACGCATGAAATTTTCATCCATGTTGTTGTTCAGTGTGTTGTGGTCAACGCTAGTTTATTTCCCGATTTGTCATTGGGTATGGGGCGGCGGCTGGTTAGCACAAATGGGTTTGCTTGATTATGCTGGTGGTACAGTGGTTCATATTACTGCGGGTGTTGCTGCCATTGTCGCGGCGATGGTGCTGGGCAATCGTAAAGGATTTCCCGGAACACCGATGATGCCGCATAACATGACCATGACCGTAACTGGTGCAGGTATGCTCTGGGTTGGTTGGTTTGGTTTTAATGGTGGTAGTGCTGTTGCAGCCAATGGCGATGCAGGTATGGCTATTCTTGTTACCCACATCAGTGCAGCTTGTGGTGCTCTAACATGGTCAGCAATTGAGTGGATTAAATACGGTAAACCAAGTGCATTGGGAATTGTTACAGGTATGGTCGCAGGTTTGGGTACTATCACACCCGCTTCAGGTTTTGTTGGCCCTGCGGCTGCTTTGTTCATTGGTGTGGCGGCAGGTTTTGTTTGTTTTCAGAGTACCTTGTTCATCAAGCGCAGACTAAAAATCGACGACTCACTGGATGTGTTTCCTGTTCATGGTGTCGGCGGTATTCTTGGTACATTTCTGGCTGGAATATTTGTTGCGTCAGAATTCGGTGGTGCAGGTTTAGCAGAAGGGGTGACCATGAGTGAGCAGGTTGGTGTGCAGCTGATCGGTATTCTTGCAACCTTAGTATGGACTGCAGTGATCAGCTACGGCATTCTTAAACTGGTTGATAGTCTCATTGGGCTTAGAGTTAGTGAAGAAGAAGAAACCGAAGGTCTGGATATATCTCAACATGAGGAGCGTGGTTATATCCTGTAATAATTAGATATTTATGGAATAAAAAGCCGGACATGATGTCCGGCTTTTTATTATCCAATTGGAAATGTATAAGTAGTTAGTGTGGCTGCTGAAGATGGTTTACCGCAGAGCTTAAGGCATGGTCGAAAATAGAATGTCCCATAATTACTTTTGACATGCCAGTGTTGAGCTCATCAAGAAAATCACCTAGATTTTTTTCTATAATTACTTCGCCATGGTAATTAACAAAAGCCATATTTTGATCTTCTAAAATAACGACGGAAAGCTTGCAGCGACGCTGCGCTTTGTCTTCGCCATTATAAACTTGAAACCACATGCCGGGAACAATATTGGAAGGTAGTTTTAATTTTGGTAGACCTTCATCAACAGGCGCAGTTTCAGTAGCTGTTTTCTTTTTGGTAAGTTCTTCTGTTCCGACAGATTCAGGCGTTACTGAAAAATCAGCCTGATCAATGTGTGACTGATGTATACGAATCAGGTCCTGAGTTACTTGTTCGATATCATTTTCAGAATGGTTAGTTGTTTGAAGATAACTACGTGTGGTTTTAATTAAATGTAATCGAGTGTTAGTCAAATGATCAAGATCATTTGCATTGCTTAGAGGCTGTACGCTATTAATAATTGATCTGAGTGTGTCAACAATATTCACCCATTCATCATTTTCCTTGCCGAATTCCAGATAATGGTTATACATCATGGTCGGCCAACGTTTTAAAACAAGCGCATGTATGGTCTCGGGTAAAATCTTACCACGAGTTGCGGTGCGCAATGATTTGAGTACGGTACTTCTTGCATGTTCTCGTAATACTTTCTTTTGTTCTTCTTTCTCTTTTGTAAGCGCTTCAGCTTCACGTTCTTCAAGAAAAGAATTAAGGGTGTCGAGCGCAGTTTGGAAAGAATTGGGTTGCAGCTCAAATTCATTGACCAGTGTGGTAACAATTTTATTTAGATGAATATATATTTCATCGCTGTGATCCGAAATACCAATGCCAACATGGGCAATATTATCGAGTAGTACTCGTGCAGGATGATCGTCATGAATAAAGAAATCATGATCAATCATGGCAATTTTGATTACAGGGATTTGCAGGCGTAGTAGTAAGGTCTTGATGGCATCAGAAATATCGTCGTCATCGATGATGGCATCAAAAATGAGCTCAATGAAATCAATGGTTTTTTCAGCAACACGATTGATGCCTTTGGTAACCATACCACCAGAAGATTTGGCTATTTCTGAGAGTACAGCCTGTTTAATGGCTTCGGCATTGTATGGCGCATTTTCAGCATTACTGAAGGCGGGGTTGTGTTGAACTCCCGAGAGCGCGCTTAATACTTCCTCATGGCCATAATGCTGTCCTGTGGAGGCAGGGAAAAATTGATCACTGGCGGAAGTTCCTGTTTGATCACCTTTAGTCGCTGTAGTTGATAGTGGTGTGCCGCCAAAGTATTCACCAATCGCATTGGCAATTTGGCTGGTTTGTGGATCGAAATTTTGCTGCTGCCCACCAGTGTTGCTTGATGCGTTATAAGATGCAGCTGGATTGTTATTACCCGGCGCTGCAGTCATAGCATAACCACCCTGGTTCATTTCATGATGTGGCTGATCTGGCTCAGTATTAGAGGTAGGTTGATCCGCAGCTGGTGCAGTGTGTCTGGGTATTTGTTTTGTTGTTGATTTATTTGCATGGAGTTTGATGTCAGGAAGAATGCCTGCATCACTCAATATTTTATTGATTAAATCGTAAGCGTTGCCCAATTTCAGTGCGACATGCTCATTGAAAAAGTTCAATAGAGTTTTTTTATCGATAGCATCAAAATTACTGCCCAGAGCATCATCAAAGGCTTGAATGATATTGGCAGGGGTTAGACTATCTTTAGAGAAAATATCGGGTGTACGTACTGCAAGATGCTCCAGTCTGGTTTCAAGCTGAGATAGTGGCTCACCGAACAGGCCTGAGATATTATTAGCTATGCTTTTAATCAGCACCATCTCTTCTAATTCAGACTGTTCAACCAGACTGAGTTCATCCTCCTCTTTCAGTTTTCGTTTATCTTTTTCGGCTTGGGTTTCAGCATGAGGACGCAAGGAATGGCTGATGATTTCGATGAATTCAATAATGATACTATCTTTGAGTATCTGGCTATTTCGCATTAACTCAAAATAACGATTTTGTTCTTTGCTGCTGATATTGGAATTGGCTGTCTTAAATAGAGAGTCATCCATTTTGCTGAACATCTCTGTAAGAGACTCTTTCAGATGGGTGTAGAGGTTGTTTTTTACCTCAGAGATCAAATTTCCGTATTGATGATGTTCAGATGACATAGTATTTTTATTGTATATGGCTCACGGTTTTATAGTATCTGGTCTGAGATTATATATGCAAATGTAATAAAATTTATTATAGCTGGTGTAAAGCGGAAGTGCTTGAAATTATTGGTATAGGCATGATTTAAATGAGGTTTTTATGCATTTTTTATGCAATTACGCTAAGGTATATAAAGCTTTGGCCAAAATATAAGAATATTGTTAC
>JBEQLM010000078.1:0-7072 GCA_040325975.1 Gammaproteobacteria bacterium
AAGCAGTACGGTGTAAATAAACAATTAGAGCGTGATGTGGCATCAAGAGATGCAGAGCTTGAAACATTTAGACAAGCCGACCGTGAACGTCAAGCGGCAGCAGTGGGTAATATTCCACCTATGCCAGATAGTTTTGATGATGATTTTGATGTGAAGCTTAAAGCTCACATAGATGCGAGTAACGCGCAAGCTGTTTACACGTCACAGAATAATCATTATTTGCAAGAGCAACATAACGCGCAACTTCAGCAACAGCAAGCAGCGCAAGTAGAAGTTACAAATCTAAATAGCAGTTTTGCTAATAACGCTAAAACAGCAGGAGCCACGGACAAAGAGTACAACGATGTAATAGTTACTCTTAATAATGGCGGTATAACCATGCAAGCAGCATCAGAAATAATGCGACTTGGTGAAGATGGTTATTATATTGCGAAGTATTTAGCGGGTAACGCGGTGGCATCTGATGAATTTAATCGTCTCAGCCCCGTGCAGCAAGGCATGCAAATGTCAGATTTAAAGCAGAAAGCTAGCGCATTAAAACCGAAAACAAGCAACGCCCCTGCACCAACCGCCGAATTAAACGGTAAGGGTGCAGATAAAGATGCAGGTAAATACCAGCACATTAAAGGCGTTAAATATGAATAAATTAAAAGGAGCCACTCATGGCTAATAATTTCGACAGCAACTTTACACGAAAAATCATGCAATCATTCTTAGATAAGTTTGAAAGTGAGCGTGTGTTAACTAAAAACGTAGATACTCAATTGTTCGCCGGTAAGTTCAATCCGTCAACTGGTGAGAATATCGACATTAAACGCCCTACTGATTATGTATCAGTGCGTACTGCTAAAGGTGATTTAACGGCAGAAACAGCAAGTGATATCATTACAGGTAAAGCGACTGCTACTGTTCAAGATTACTTTACAACCTTCGTTGATTATGATGAAGCTGATGAAGCAATCAAAATGGATCAGTTAGACGAGTTACTTGCTCCAATGGCAACACGAATGAAAACCGATTTTGAATTAGATTTCGCTTCATTCATGATGAAAAACTCAGGTCTTTTGTCTGGCTCTGTTGGTACTGCGGCTACAACTTGGGATGATATTGCAGGTTATGGCTCTATCATGGACGCGTCAGGCATCCCGATGGATTCACAATGGAATGTTGCAGTTAACCCATTTACACAGCGTAAGCTAGCAAGTGATCAACGTAGTATGGGTGCTGGTGGTTCTGCAGGTAGTTTGATCTCTGAGGCGCACCGACGTGCAATTCTTAGCGATAACTTTGCAGGTATGAAGGTTATGAGTGCTAATACACTTGGTAGCTTTACTACTGGTGCTGGTGCTGACCGAGTTGGCGCGATTACTTCTGTAGACGTTACTTACTTAACAGCTAAAGACACCATGACACAAGCAATTACCGTTAGTGGTTTTAATGCTAACTTAGTTGTTAAAGCAGGTGATCGCTTAGAGGTTACGGGTCGCAATCGTCTTAACTTGTCAACTCGTACTGTCATCTTAGATGAAACAGCTTCTGCTATTAAGTTCAGCGGTGTTGTGACAACTGATGTAACGTTATCAGGCACAGGTACAGGTGTAATTGTTATTACTGGGCCAGCTATCTTTGAAGCTGCAGGGCAATATAACACTACTGATTCGGCTATCGCTGCCGCTGACGTTATTACATTACTAGGTGCTGCAAGTACAGTTCTTCAACCTAACTTATTCTGGCATAAGCAAGCGTTTACTGTTGCTTCTGTTCCGATTAAGAAGCTTAAAGCTACTGATACAATCGCAACCACTGAGGATGGCTTACAGTTCCGTGTTACGCGTGACTCAGACTTTACCAAAAACCAAAACAAAGTACGTATTGATTTCCGTCCGGCTTACGGCGTAATGAATCCGTTCTTTGCTGGGCATGGTTGGGGCTAACCCTTAGTAACCTTATCGTAGCCATTCATTGAATGGCTATCATCAAGATTATTAACGGGGGTGTAATATGTTAGCAAAAGCATATAAAAAAGATAAAGTTTTAGAGTTTAATGATTCACAGGATGCTAGAGATGCTTTAGCTAAGTTTGGCTATACATTTAAAGCACCTAAAAAGCCAACTAAAAAGGCTGAATAATGGAAACTGCAGAAAGCGTTATCAATGATATCTTGCAAGAGATACTTGTCCAAGCATCCGAACAACCTATAGAAGCGGTTGACTTTCAATTTGTGCGTCGTTATATGAATCGCTACATGTCTGAACTAGCGATAACTAACCCGTTAGGCTATACCGCTGTAACTCTTCCAACTGACTTAATTACAATAGCTGATGGCGCTATCAACGGCTTAATATATAACGTTGCATTAAATGTTGTCACCTCGTTTGATATAGCCCCTGCAGGTTCTTTAGTTGCAAACGCACAAAGAAGCTTAAAAGTTATTAGAAAGATTTCTCGTAATTTGGTTAGTACTAAGCACCCGTCCACTTTGCCAATTGGAGCAGGAAACGAATGTTGGGGTAATAACACACACTTTTATAATGGCGTCGAAGATTCACTACTTACAGAACAAAACGGCAATATATTACTAGAGGACACGACAAATGAGTAACAGCCAAAAAATAAGCCAGTTTAGTTCACAGACTTCATTTTCAGACACTGATTCGCTTACATTTATAAGACAAGGTCAAAACTTTACCGGTTCATTTTCAGATTTTAAATTAAGTTTAGGTGTTACGGGTACGTTGACTTCAATTGGCGATCCTCTTGGTGTTAAAGTATTGAGCGAGCCAACAGCGCAAGATTATCAAATCAGAAACATTGAAAGCGGCAAGGGTATTATTGCAAGCGTTAGTGCTCAGAATGGTATTTTGTTTGGCGCTAACTTTACACAGAGCGCGACAGGTTCAAAATTAATACCTGACTTGAATGCTGCGCAATATAAAGTAAAGACAATAAGTAGTGGCGAAGGTATAAGTATAGCTGATGATGGTGATACGTTAACGTTAAGCTCGACAGGTGTTGCTACTCCGTCAAATTTAAGGTTTATATCAAGCGAGTCTGATTTTGATAGCCAAACAGCATCAACAATAACATTAACGCCAGGTATCTTTTACCAGATAGGCGCGTCATTTAGTACAGCTAAAAACTTTGTTACTCAAGGTTCTATTATGGAGGGTTTAGATATAGCAACCACGCTAACTTATACCGGCACTGGCTCTATGTTTACAAATACAAATGATAGATTTACATTAAGAAGCATAGTGGTTGATTGCCCTAATGGGACGGTATTTGAAAGTATTGGTGATGATACGGGAAATCCAAATCACAGGATTAACGCTGAAAGTATTGTCGTGTTGAATTGCGTTAAATTACTAACCTCAACGGGTTGTGGCGCTCAGATATTTGATATATTGCAAGTATCAAATGTCACAGGCGCAAAGGTCGTGACATTTTCAGCCACCACTCCTGCTATAATCTATAGCTTCAATAGGATTACATTTATCGGCATGACTGCCGGCTCTATAGGTTTTGACTTAGGTGCTTCTGTATCTCAAGAGGTCGAATTATCAAGCGTTATTATGCTTGGTGATGCTTCAGCAACAGCAGTTTCTGGACTTGCTAATAGTGGTAATATTACCAGTGGTAACTTTGGCTCTATATCTAGCTGTAACTTCTCATCATTCACAACGCAATTGGCAGGGCTAGATGTTGCCGATGTAAGATGGGTGTTCTCAAGTAATGCCGGATTACCTGATTCTATCAGTGACGGATTAATACATACAGAAGCTAACGCACTAGAAACGGTTATAGCAACCCTTAGTGTACCAGTTAAATTAAACGCTGTTTTCCTTGATGACGACATTAGTAGATTTACATCTGACGGCACAGGTCGATTAACTTACGTTGGCGAGGTGGCATCTAGATTACCAATAGATATAACAACAACTGTAAAGGCGGCATCAGGAGGCGATAAACAGATAGGCTTGTGTGTATCGTTAAACGGCTCGCCCATCACGACAACATGTGTGCAAGGAACAGCAAGTTCGACAAAGCTAACATCATTAACAACAATTTGGCAGCATGATTTTGTTACTGGTGATTATATAGAGCCGTTTTTATCTAATGAAACAGACACAATAAACGTAATTGGCGAACAATGCATAGTGAGAATTAACTAATGCCTCTTATTACACTGCCAATATCTAACGGCTTTTACGTTTCTGATAGTTTAGAAATAAGTAATCAGGAGTGTGTTAATTGGTATGTAAATATACCGCAAACTGAAGGCGCGTTATCTGGCGGTACTCTATTTGGTGGCGCGGGTACAGAGCAATTACTGACGACTGGCGACTCTAAAAAAATAAATAGAGGCGCGCATACTAAGGATGGTAAGCCATACTTTTTAAATGGGGAGTCATTAATCCGTGTTGACAGTAGCTTTGATATTAATGGAGTTGAGGTATTCACGGAAGTTGTTATAGGTACGATACCGGGTGATGATCGAGTCTCAATGGCCGATAACGGCATCCAGTTAATGGTGCTTGTACCAGGTGGGAATGGATATATTATTGATGAAAGTTCAGGCTCTCCATTTCTACAAATAACAGACCCTAGCTTTACCGCTAACGGCATACCTCAATTAGTTGTGTTTGTTGATTCATTCTTTGTTGTTACTACTGATACTAAAAAGTTTATTCGATCAGATGCTAACGATGGATTGTCATGGGATGCTTTAGCGGTATTTAGCGCAGAGTCAGACCCCGATAACATAGTGGCACCTCACGTATTTAATAACAAACTTTACATTATAGGTAGCGAAACAACGGAAGAATTCTTTAATAACGGTGGGAACTTCCAACGCACAGGCTTGTTTCTCGATAAAGGCTGCTTTGCTAAGTTTTCAGTTATATCAGCCAATAACACTTTTATGTGGATTGGCGGAGGAACTAATGAAAGTCCTGCTATATGGGCTTTGAATGGAAGTTCAGCGCAAAAGATATCGACGACAGCTATTGACTCAGCATTACAAGACTTTAGCCAGTCAGAAATAGAGGCGGCTTTTGCTTATTCTTACGCGCAAAACGGTGCTTACTTTGTTGGTTTTTCATTACCAACTAGAACATTTGAGTTCAACACTATTACCGGTAAATGGAACGAAAGAAAAAGCCAAATAGTAATTAGCAAAGGCTTAACCGAGACTATCAGATGGAGAGTTAATTCAATCACAACAGCCTACAATAAGGTGATGTGCGGTGACTCTCAAGATGGGCGTATCGGCTCTGTAAATATTAATATCTATTCTGAATATGGCAGCGAAATAATCAGAACTATATCAATACAGCCTTTATCTGATTTGGGTAATGCAATGACGATATCTAGCCTAGAGGCTACATTTGAAAGTGGTGTAGGTGACTTAACCGTTATAGACCCTCAAATAAGAATGCAATCGTCAGTGGATGGTAGAAGCTTTAACTATCAGTTATTGAGATCAATCGGAAAGATAGGTGAATATAACAGGCGGGCTACATGGACTAAATTAGGTAGATTCCCAAGACTGGCAGTATTTAAGTTCACGATGAGCGACCCTGTTAAACCTGTCTTTATAAAGCTTGAAGCAAATGTAAGGAGTTCAGTTCGTGGCAACTGAGTTAACGCAACTATCAACTGATTCAGCAATTGTTGATGAAGGGCGAATACAGACCGCACAAACAAGGTTATTTTTTGTAAATCTGTTACAGGTTATTGATGAGCAATCAACGTTAACGGGTAGCGGAAGCCCTGAAGGAGTTGTCGAGGCCATCATAACCAAGCGCTATATGGATACAGCAGGAGTTGCTGGGGCTATTTTATACATTAAACGTGATGCAGATATTGCAGGCGATAAAACGCAAGGGTGGGTTTTAGTTTGATCATAGAGAGAATATTTGACGTGGAAAAATGCTTAGACATTCTAACTGACGATCATATGTTCGACTCAATCAGTGAGGAGGGGGCAACATATGATGATTTAAAGGTTGATGTTGTTAATAATTGCTGGCTTGGTATTTATGAAGGTGTTGATTTGATTGGTGTTTTCCTGTTAAGGCAAATATATAGTGAGTGCTACGATGTTCATATACACATATTAAAAGAATACAGAAAGTATTGGATGTCTGCGGGTAAGGCAATAATCGAGTGGTGCAAACAGAATATACCAAACAAAACGCTCCATACAAACGTACCTGTTTTCTGTAAAAACGTAAGGTATTTTGTATTGTCTCTTGGCTTTAAAGAGGCGGGAGTAATTCCGAGCGTATGGAAGAAGAATGGGAAAATGAATGATATGTCTATATTTACGAGGCTCGTATGAAAAAATCTTTAACATTCTTACGTATACCAAAAAACGCCAGTACATCAATATATACATTTTTTGGACTTGCTAATACGATTAGGAATGAATATTTAGACGCAAACAACAGTAAGTATTTAAATATATTTGAGTCGTCTCATTGCACATTAAAAGAGGCTAAAGGCTTGTTAGGGGATTGTGTTGCTGAATTACCAATATTATCAGTTGTTCGCAACCCATATGACAGGATGGTGTCCATGTTCTTTTTTGCTAAAAAACATAATCTAGGTCAATTGTACGATATAAGCCTAGATTCGTTTGATGCCTTTGTGGAAGGATTTTATAAGTTAAGTGAGGATCCTGATTTCTTTCATGCAAAGTCGCAATGTGACTATATAAGCGGAAGTGAAAACGTGACAGTTTGCAGGTTTGAGAATTTAGAGAGCGATGTTTCCAAGTTCATTAGTGATAACAGTCTTTCGTTTAATATAGATACGTTTCCAAAGCTAAACGGCACAACTCATAATAACTATAAAGGCTATTACACAAACAAGTCAAAAGACATAGTGAAAAGTATGTGGAAAGACGATTTAACTCGCTTTTCGTATTCATTCTAAACATAAAAACAAGAGGATTTTAAAATGGGTGTAGCGGGAGCAATAGCAGCCTCGGCGGTAATTGGCGGGGTATCGCAAAACGTAGCAGGAAATAAGGCTGCGGCAGCATCAAATAGAGCAAGTAACGCATCT
>JBEQLM010000079.1:0-7001 GCA_040325975.1 Gammaproteobacteria bacterium
AGGCGATTGCTCGACAATTACGCTTACGCAATCTTGGCGGTATTATCATTCTCGATTTCATTGATATGAGTGAAGATGAGCATAAACGTCAGGTGATCAGAGCTTTAGAAAAAGCACTGGATAAAGACCATGCTCGCACTCATGTTTGTGAAGTATCGAGTTTGGGCCTGGTTGAAATGACACGTAAACGTACACGTGAAAGTTTGGAACATGTGCTGTGTGGTACTTGTCCTACCTGTGAGGGCCGCGGTTCGGTGAAGACGGCTGAGACAGTTTGTTATGAAATTTTCAGAGAAATTTTACGTGAAGCACGCCAGTTTGATGCTAAGGAATTATTGGTGCTGGCGTCGCAGGAAGTGGTCGATTTATTGGTTGATGAGGAATCTACGAGTTTGGCAGAACTGGAAGATTTTATCGATACACCGATTCGTTTTCAGGCTGAATCTATGTATACCCAAGAGCAATTTGATGTTGTGATTGCGTGATGGCAACGACACTGTAATCTTGTGAAAAAACAATGACCTGGATAGACAAAATCCGTCTTTACCTGATTTATACGTCCGCTGTAACGTTGATTTTTCTGGCTGTGGCTTTCAGTATGTTGCGTGCTGCCCTGCCCTATGCAACCGGTTATGTCGAGGATCTTGAGCAGGCATTAACTCAGCAGATTGGTTTACCTGTTTCGATTACCAGTATGGATGCAGATATGTACTGGCTGGTACCTAGGCTTAAATTAGTCGAGCTGGTTATTTATGATAAGGACAAACAGCGTGAGTTGCTACGATTAGATGAGGCCTTTTTTACTTTAGCCTATGTTGATTCTATTCTTCAATGGTCGCCCACTGTGGGTGATATCAGCCTGGTCGGTGCCGACCTTTATATTGAGCGTTATGCTGATAACCGATGGCGTATTCAGGGTGTAGAGTTTGGTGCTGGCAGCTCATCATCCAGCAATAATGCTTCCAGTGAAATTATTGCGGCGATAAAAAATACAAGTTTTTCATTATTGGATAGTGATATTCACTGGAAAGACTATGAGTTGAGCAGTGGTCAGTTAGATTTTATCGGGGCAAATATTTTTATTGAGGAGTTTTTCGGTGATCATAGTCTGGAAGTAAATTTACAGTTGCCAAAAAATTATGGTGATTCTTTTCGATTGATTGTTAAAACAGATGGTGATATCGCACATTTAGCAGATGCCGATTTAGATATTTATCTGCAGGGTGCATCAATAAATATAGTGCAATGGCTTACTGTATTAAATGTGAGTGATTTACCATTAGTAAAAGGTATTTTTAATGGTGAATTATGGCTGACTCGGCAGGATAGCTTATTATCGAAAATATCGCTGGATGGATCAGTTGAACAGTTAGATGTTAGGCGTAAAAAACAGGGTGGTTTTTCACTGGATAAGGTGTCGGGTAAGTTTGAGTGGGGGAAAACAGATAAAGGCTGGTATTTTAATAGTCAGGATGTTCATTTAGTCAGGCAAAAAGTGGCATGGCAACAGCCATTTAGTGCCGCTGTAGTTCAGGGTGATGAGGGTTTGTTTATTACAGCAACTTATTTGCGCTCTCAAGATATGATTGAAATGGCAAAAATATTTCTTGATGAACCGCAATTGAAGTTTATTAAAGATTATCGACTTAATAGTTTTTCTGGTGACTTATATAATCTGGCAATGTCTTATTCTTCTGGCAACACAGCCGATATAAAATTTTCAGCAGTTTTTGATAATATTGACTATGTTGTGCCAGGCAGAGATATTTCATTTCGTGGTGTTGATGGGTTGTTAAGCTACACAAATGATAAGGCAAGGCTTGAGTTACTATCTGAGTCAGTAGAAATTAACTTTGGTAGTTTGTTTCGTAATCCAATATTTATTGATTTGGCAGATGGTGTTGTATTCATAGAACGTAAAGCTAATGACTGGACTATTACCTCTGAGAATTTATATTTCCTGAATTCAGATGTTGAGATAAATACACGTTTAAAACTAGTAGCAGATGAACAAGATGCTTTATTTGCGGATATTCAATCTGATTTCATCAATGCTATAGGCTCATCATTTCATAAGTATTATCCAGTTTCGATTATGTCAGCTGGGTTGGTAGATTGGCTGGATATGGCTATTACCGATGGTTACGTGAAATCAGGTAATTTTATCATACGCGGTGATCTGAGTCGTTTCCCTTATGAGGCAAATGATGGCGTGATGGAAGTTGTTTTTGACGTACATTATTTAACTTTAAATTTTCTACAAGACTGGCCTGATCTAAATAATTCAAGCGGACATTTTCGTTTTCATAATTCCTCAATGTTTATCACTGATATGAGTGGGCAAACATATCGAGGAAAAATGACAAAGGCAAAGGCTCATATTCCTGATCTGACTGAACCACGTTTATTTATTGACGGTCATGCTCAAGCACCTGCTGAAGATTTTCAGCAATATGTCTGGGATAGTGGCCTGGATGAGATAATGGGCGATATCATGAAGCAGTTCCAGGCTAGTGGTGAAACAGAGCTCCAGATGTCAATTGAGGTACCATTAAATAACGATGATGCTGTGCTTACCAGAGGGGTATTGCAACTTAAAGGCAACGAGCTGTATTTACCAATAATGGATTATGCATTGAAAGATGTCTCTGGCAGCATATCATTTGAAGGTGACCAACTAAATGCAAAACAGGTAAAGGCGGTTTTTGAAGGTGCCGATGTTAATATCGATGTACATAGTACTGAAGCAAAGCTTGCTGATAAAAACAGAGTTGGAACTGAAGATGATTTTGATCAAGCCGAAACTGTTTTTTATATAAAAGGTCGTTTACCAGCCGATGGTATATTGAAGAAATTTACATGGGTTCCAGAAGGTTGGGTCGATGGTGCCTCAAATTGGGATGTGGCGGTACATTTTCCAAAGCTTAGAGATGATTACTTTATGCGGGTTGAGATGAATTCAACGCTTGAAGGTACTGCTATTAGTTTAACGGATGCGATTAGTAAAAAAAGTGCCGCTTTGTTGCCTGTTAATTTTGAGCTGAAAGCATTGGGCAATGCACTACAAATGGATATTAAATCTGAAGATAATTTCACTTTCTTCGCGACCAGAAATGATGGGGTTATTTGGGATTTTGAGGTGGATTCCAGTTTGGTCCGTGGTAGTGGTCAGTCTGCGGAAGACCTGAATAAGCAGTCAACTTCATTCCTGGATCTTGAATATATTGACTTGCTGACGGTGTTTAAAACGACCAAAAAAGGTGGTGAAGCGATGTCGTTGCCACCGACTTTTTTCCCATCATTAAGTTTTAAAGTTAAGGAGCTTGATTGGAATGACTGGAAATTTAATGATGTGAGGCTGGAAACCAGTTGGCATCCTCACGGAATGTTGGTTGATTCTGTGGATTTTCTGGGGCCATCATTAAAGATTAATGCACGCGGTAGCTGGTTGACGTCCTGGCAGAATAAGCATGAATCTAATTTTAAAATTTTTGTAAATAGTAGTGATCTTGGCAATACTTTATCAAAGTTAAATATTACTGATGCTATGACAAGAAGTGAATACAGCGCAACAATTGACTGGCGGTGGTTTGAGGAGCCCTATCGATTTTCCTGGGAGACAGTGCAGGGTCACTCACATTTTACAATGAAGGATGGTGAAGTTAAGGCCCTGGATCCTGGCGCTGGTGGAAGATTAGTTGGCTTCTTTAATATATTTAATATATTTGATCGATTGACGCTGGATTTTGACGACGTCTCTGGTGAAGGTTTTGTATTTAAATCTGTTGAAGGTGATTATGAATTTCGTGATGGCTTTGCTTTAACTGAAAATGTTGAGGTGAAGGCATCTAGTGCAGACATGAAGTTAAAAGGACGAATTGATATGGTTGGTAAAAATTATGATATGCGGATGCAAGTTGAGCCGAATACGTCTGCGGCCGTTTTTACCACAGGAACTTTGGCTGGTGGCCCTATTTTGGGAGCTGGCTTAGTGTTAATTAATAAATTACTTGGATTGGAAAAGAGTGTTTACAATGAGTATACAATTACAGGTCCATGGGATGAGCCTCAGGTCAAAAAGGTCGGTGAGAGTGATACTGAGGAAGCTTCTGCACAATGAAAACACATAAAGACTTAATAGTAGTATGGATATTTGTCTTGAGCTGTTTATTTAATGCGCAGGCAATCGCAGAGCCTCAAGAATCAAAACATCGCCAATGGATGCTGACGGAAGAACAATGGGATTTGGTAAAGCAGGGTGAGCAATTATTGACAATGCCAGTGATGCAGCAGGTAATTGATGCATGGTCATTACAGCAGGGTCAGGCAATAGAATTACGATATCCTGGTGGAGAGGAAGGGGAGTTGTGGGTTGAAGAACTCAAGGATTGGTTGATTTCGTTGGCAATTCCTTCAAAATATTTATTTTCAGTTGCCGGTAGTGGTAAAGCAGATGTTATTATTATAAAAATTTTCGAAGTTGGAGATATCTAGCAGTGAGTAAGGTTGCAGCAATTCAAATGGCATCGGGTCCAAACGTACAGGCAAATTTAGATGAGGCCAAAAAATTCATCAACATTGCTGTTCAGCAAGGAGCTGAGCTCATTGTACTGCCAGAGAATTTTGCCATCATGGGCATGACTGAAATGGACAAGGTGGCTGTTGCTGAGCAATATGGTCAGGGTATGATTCAGGACTTTTTGAGCTCTCAGGCTTCAAATCACGATGTTTGGCTGGTGGCTGGCACAATACCTATTCAATCCACTGAAAAAAATAAAGTTTATTCTACCTGTTTATTGTTCAATGATAGCGGTGATGTGGTTTCGCGTTATGACAAAATTCATTTGTTCGATGTGACACTGGAAGAGAGTGATGAAAGTTACACCGAGTCTGAAACGACTACCTCGGGTGACGAGCTTATTGTTGCTGATACACCATTTGGTCGTTTAGGTCTGGCGATTTGCTACGATCTGCGTTTTCCTGAAATGTTTCGTGCAATGGCTGATGCTGGTGTCGATATTTTTGTTTTACCTTCGGCCTTTACCAGTCTGACAGGTAAGGCGCATTGGGAAACACTGATTCGTGCGCGTGCCATTGAGAATCTATCGTATATGGTGGCCGCGGCACAAGGTGGTTATCATGTAAATGGTCGTGAAACCCACGGTGATAGTATGATAGTTGACCCATGGGGTGCGGTGCTCAATCGTCTGCCGCATGGTACTGGTGTAGTAGTATCTGAGATTGATATCAGTAAACTTCAGAAAACCCGTCAATTATTCCCAGCGCTGGAGCATCGACGTTTAGATTGTAAAATTAATTACGATTGATCAAGAATAATACAGCCTTATTCTTGCAGGTCACGTATATATTTAAATAATTTACGTGCCGAAGCCGGCGGTTTGTCCTGCTGTAGTTCACGTTTCGCCTGACGAATTAGCTGATTGATGTGCTGGCGATCAATGTCGGCATGAGCTTCAATAATTTCACTGAGTGCAGTTTTATCATCGACCAGTAGACGGTCACGCCATTGCTCTATCTTTCTGAACTGAGCGGTATTAGTGTCATGCTTGTGTTTGATGTGGTCAAGATGTTTTTTTATTTCGTCGCTATCAATTTGACGCATGATCTTACCAATGTATTGTCGCTGCCGTTTAAGCCCGCTTCTGGACTGTATTTTTTTAGCTGTCAGTAAGGCGTCAATCAGCGTCTCCGGCAGATTCATGGCATCTAGCTCTTCCTGCTTGAGTGTGATTAATTCATCACCCAAATCTTTCAACGCATCGCAGTCACGTTTTTCCTGTGATTTGCTGGGCGGTAATTCATCTTCAAATTCAGTATCAGCGCTCATAGCTCATCAAACTCATCAGTTTCTTCTACAACGGCAGTGAATTTTATGCTTTTATCGGATGGAAAATGAGCCTTATTGAGTGACGATGTCACTTGTAACTTTCCATTTTTCCATTTTTCCATTTTGACGGGCAAGTTATTCAATCTCGGAGCTAGCCATAAATAAAGGGGGGCTTTATTATCACTGCCATTACGTTCAGTTTTGATGGTATGAATGGTATGGCCATTGACCTCAATTTCTTCAGCACCATGTGTAATGAAGGTGTAGTCCTTAAAATGGCCTTTGAACATCATGGTGTATTGCTGCGGTTCGGCTTTCTCTTTTGTATTGAGCATTAAGGGAATTTGGTAGCTGCTGGTATCCCACACGGGTTTATCTACATTGAGTTCCAGTTTTTTACCATAAGCTGTACCGCTGACTTTACCCAGTAGTTTTTTGTCGGTTTGTACCCAGTCAATTGTTAGCTGGATATTACGATTTTTTTTATCCGAAGGTTCTTGTCTGTAACTAAATTCTCTCAGTAATAAATGCCCATTCTGAACAGATAAAAAGCTATTTTCATCCACGGTACCCTTACTTAGCAATGCTGCCAGTCCGACGGTTTTGGTGTGCTGTTTCATACGGACGCCATTGTTCTCGTATTTGAGTGAATAATTACTTTTAGCGACTACCATGCCATATTTTTCAATGTTATAACTGGCGCTATATTCGAGTGGCAGTGCAAAGCCAGGTGAAGGCAGCAAGGTCAGAGTCAATAGTAACTGGCTGAGCGTGGCTTTCATTGGGGTAAACAAAGTGTATCGGATTGCCATATTGCTGCTTGTTTTATTGGTTTGTTATCAAAGTGTACGTGATTATTGACCAGGCTTAGTCGGCCACTGATAAACCATTCTATAGCCAGTGGATAAATAATATGTTCCTGTTTTAACACCCGAGCGGCGAGTGAAGTTTCATCATCGTCGAGCACCGCTAACTTTGCCTGAATAACAATTGGGCCACTATCGAGTTCGTTGCTGACAAAATGAACGCTGGCACCGTGTTGTTCATGTTCCGCTTCCAGGGCGCGGCGATGTGTGTGCAGGCCTTTGAATTCGGGTAATAATGAAGGATGAATGTTGAGTATGCGATCTTTGTATTGCTCAATAAAGTCCTC
>JBEQLM010000007.1:0-19306 GCA_040325975.1 Gammaproteobacteria bacterium
GCATTCTAACCAGCTGAACTACCGGTCCTAAATTTGGTGGGTGATGAGGGGATCGAACCCCCGACATTCGCCTTGTAAGGGCGACGCTCTACCAGCTGAGCTAATCACCCTTGCAGAGAAGGCGAGATTGTATAGAAAAATGGCTCTATGAGCTACCGCTAATGGAGATTTTTTTGTATAAATTTTGATATTCATGGTTTTAATCATTAATAGAGTCAAATCTAGCGCTCAACGCATCAGAAGAACTCGCTAAATGATCACTATGGCTTCTATAATTGGAGTATCACCAGTCAAAGGTTGACGACATATGACTATGCAAATTGAATTTCTGGGCGCAGCTGGCGAGGTGACAGGGTCCTGTCATCTTATTCAGGTGGGTGAACGTAAAATTCTGCTCGATTGTGGCCTTATCCAGGGGCAGAGATCTGATGAGGATAGGAACCGTCAGCCCTTCCCCTTTGATGCTAAGACGATTGATGCAGTGGTGCTCAGCCATGCACATATTGATCACTCAGGTCGGCTTCCTATGTTGGTTAAAGCCGGTTTCAAAGGCCCTATTTACACACATAGTGCCTGTTACGACTTATGTCGCATTATGCTCAAGGACTCCGCCTTTCTTAATCAAAAAGAAACTGAATGGGAAAATCGTAAGCGTCGTCGCAAAGGCCTGAAAGAAATTGAACCACTTTGTACCGATGATGATGTCACACAGGCCATGAAACAATTTCGTAGCCTGGCCTACCTTCAGCAGGAACGTATTTTCCCCAATGTGGCAATTCGTCTCAACAATGCAGGACATATTCTGGGCTCGTCGATTATCGAAGTCTGGTTAGAGGATAATGGCGTTGAACGAAAGATTGCCTTCAGTGGCGACTTAGGTCGCCCGGATATGCCGATACTGAATGACCCTGCCCTGATTAAAAGAGCGGATCTGGTGATTATGGAAAGCACCTACGGCGATCGCTGTCATCGGAGCTGGGAAGATACCCGTAAGGAAATGGCCGAGGTACTGAGTTCCGTCATGGAAGGCAGAGGCAATATCCTGATACCTGCTTTTGCAGTCGGACGTACACAGGAAATTCTTTATCTATTTGCCAAGTATTATGATGAATGGGGGCTTGATCGCTGGCAAATTTTCCTGGACAGTCCGCTGGCGATTGAAGCCACCAACGTATTCACTCACCACAGTGAGCTGTTCAATCCAAAGATGACAGCCTTGTGGGAAAAGAACAAACAAAAGTCGATTCTACCGAATCTACATATATCCCACACCACCAATCAATCAATGGCCTTAAACCGTATCAGCTCCGGTGCAATCATAATTGCTGGTAGTGGTATGTGTACCGGTGGACGCATTAAACAACATTTCAAACACAATATTTGGCGTAAGGAATGTCATGTTGTTATTACCGGCTTTCAGGCACGCGGTACTCTTGGACGTATTCTGGTCGATGGCGCAAAACATATTCGCTTATGGGGAGAGACTGTACGGGTGAGTGCAAAGATACACACTATTGGCGGTCTGTCTGCACATGCCGATGAATACGACCTTAGAAACTGGTATTCAAACTTTGATAATCGACCACCAATAATATTGGTACACGGTGAAGAGGTTGCACTTGAAAAACTATCTCAAACTTTGAAGTCTGAATTTAGTGCTGAGGTCACCGTGGCTCAATACGGACAAAAAATAGATTTAAGCAATCTTTGATTTTTTTAAGCTGTTATTAAAAACCAAATTTATCTTTTAATTTATTTTTTAGCTTGTCTTTAGCAATATTTTTCTTTTGCTGTTTATTCTTATCTACAGTTTCCTTAAGAGCAGCAAGTTTTTTCTGTAACTGTTTTTCCGAATCATCAATACGCTGCTTGAGGTCATCCAGTTCTTTCTTCTTTGCATCAATACGTGCCATTGGCTCGCTAATTTTTTCATCAATTCTCGCTTTCAAATCTTCCTCAAACTGCTGTCTCTTCTGTACAAGCTGAGCCTTGAGTTGCCTGCCAAGCTGACTATCAAGATCTGAATCTATTTGTATACTAAGATCACCAATAGCTCCGCTAAATCTCGCGTCAATATCGAAAGCTTTAACCCCCTCAAACGCAGAAGCAAACATGGACGTATTACCGGATTCAAAATCAACCTGCCTGAATTGCGTTTTAGCGACACCACTAAGCACTCCCTTCTGAAGTCTGGCATTAACTTTTGAGGTCATTAATGCAGCTTTGATATCGAGTGGCAGCTGGCTGCTTTGCGATATTGTCAGTTGTTCTATCTGCGATTTAGTCAGAGCATAATTAATTTTAGTGAAGGAATTAGCCTTATCGACATAATTGAACTCAGCAGACAGAACTTCACTTTCTTTACCAACCATAGCGACCCCTTGCAACTTAAGGTGCATGGGTTTTCTATTGATGCTTTGATCAGATGAAATATCACTGATTACACCTTCAAACTGACCGCGAGGAAGATCTGCGGTGATTGAAGCAACACGCACATAAAATTCTGGTTTGGGGTCTTGCTCCTTAAATTTAACATCGACACCTTTGCTGCGTTCGACTGCTACCTCTGCAGTTGCTTCATCGCTCGATAAATAGGGCTTGATGCGTGCATACCATTTTCTAGCCATAGCGAGATAAGTCGCCACTTCGTCACCAAACAACATTCTGGAAATATTTTCTGCACCCGCACCATTAAGACTGTATTTACCTTTGATATGCTCTACGTCTTTAGATGGTGCTGATTTCACTTCTCTGATGCTTTTATTAACATGTTTGATATCACCAGAAAACTGAGCTTTAGCCTGTTTAATTAAAGCCACATCCGATTTTAGTTCTTCGATGAGTACTTTGGCATCTTTTATAGCCACCAGTTTTTGTGACGTATTACCCTTTGCATCTTGCTTGATCTTGTTAGAACGTTTTTCATAGCTATCTATTTTTTCGCTATCAGGTAATCCTTTCTTTGTTTTTATCCACTGTTTATCTATCTCAGCAAGATCTTTTTCCAGTTTATCTAACAGCACTTCTGATTGCAGTGGTTCTTTGGCAAGCAGTTCATCTATATCGGGGAAATCAAAACCTGGAATATCAAAACTGGCCTCCTCGACCTTCGCCTCACTGGTTTCCTGAGAAGCGGACTTTACAATTTCACCCGACTCTTTTCTTGGTGTATCAATACGTACTCCTACAATAGAAGCGTCATCAATTACCAGCTGCCCCATAAGCATGCGTCCGAATGACAATACTAATCTTAGCTGTTCGATCTGTGCGGTATTAATCATCGGCTCAGAAGGATCGGTGATCTGAATATTATCGATCTCCAGAGTAAAGGGTGAATAAGCAATATTTATCTTATCAATATCAACTTTTGCACCATTCATTTCTGTGAATGCCGACTCAAGCACGGGCTTGAGTACAGTGCCTGTAAAAAGCGCTGCCACAATAACAATAATGAATAAAATAACAAATGTAATCAAACCACCCCAACGAATCGATTTCATATTATGACTCCATCATCGAGGAAAAACGGGTAACCAGTTTGCTAGATTGTAACCAGGAAACCAGCTTTGAATTGTTCAGATAAACCAAAACATGAGTTCGGTAATGTTTGATCAAAACATTCATAATTAAAACCATCGGCACAAACATCAGCAGAGTAATAACAAGACTACCTATCACGATAGTGTTATTGAAATGAGCAACCCGCCAGAATGTGGAATTGTACATATTCATCCACACACCCTGCATTTCAGTACGCTGCAATAATGACAGGCCAAAACTATGGAATAGAGGATCAAGCAGATAAGCCAGACCAGAAAACAATGCTAATGCCAATATAAATGCAGCCAGATTGATGCGAAAAGTCAGCAGCACAAAAACCACCAGTAAATTATGTAAGCTAAACAAGGGTGTAAGCCCGGCAATCATAGCCAGAGCAATGCCCATACTTATTTGCAAGGGAGCAGCTTCTGAAGCGAGCACTCTAAGGAATTTAATAATTTGCGTTATCATTACAACATTATCCTTTAGTTGAATTGCTTAAACTGTTTACAACAAGATGAATCAATGCTTTGTAAAACCAACCGATACCTGACCTTTATAGTCCTCATCAAAAACCATGTCAATCGACATATCACCGCCCTCTTCTGTAACTTTAACCTGTTTTAAATCGGGTAATCGCGTCGCCAGATACGTACACAAAGCACTCGTCATGCCTTCGTTGTCTGATTTTATTGCTGATAACATATTGGCGGTGACAAATTGAATTTTCTGATTCAACTCTGGCTTGCTGATATTTTCACCATCGATATTTATGCCTTCATCCATTTTTTTATCCATCTCATCAAGATAGGTGAGCTGATAGTCGGTGAGTGCTTTATCTCTATCATATTCAAGCTGGGCAATACCATTAATCAATACAGCCATAATATTACTCATTACTATCTATCCTCAAAGCAAATGATTTTCTTATGAAATAACGCACATCATGTCCTATGGCCAATACGGCGGGTATAGTAATTAGTGTTACCGCTGTTGAGAACAACAAACCCCATGACAAAGCCAGCGCCATAGGAGAAACAAAATGATCCATACCTCCCCAACCATAGGCCGTTGGTAACAAACCAACAACGGTGGTCGCTGCTGTTAGCAACACTGCTCGTAAGCGGCGGCGACCCGCCATGATTATCGCCTCAACCAATTCCATACCCTGTTGACGTGCCCGCTGAATGAACACCAGCAGAATCAAAGAACTATTAACCACAACACCGGTTAAAGCGACCATACCAAAACTGGAGAAAAAAGATAATGGCATAGGTTTCCAGAATAAATCGTGCAGGTAGAAACTGATAATAATACCTATGGCACCAAACGGTATGGCCAGCATGACAATCAACGGATAAGCCATATTATTAAACTGAATAGCCAGAATAAAGAATATAGCAATCAATGCAAAAACAAATGCCACCAACAAACTAACAAATGATTCCTGACTTTTTTCTTCTTCACCGCCGTAGTTAACCTTTACATTTTTTGCATCTGAATCCATCCAGTCAGATTCATTCTGCATTACTAAATTATTCAATTCACCGCTGGAGATAATACTGGAGTCAATATCAGCCACCACATTAACTATTCTCAGGCCATCTTTATGTCTTATCGTGGTAAAACCATCATGTTGGTCAAAGTGAGCTATTTTATGCAAAGGAATCAATCCATTCTTTTTGTTTGGAATCAAAATATTTTTCAGCTGATCCAGCTCGCTATTACCTACTTCTGGGTAACGTATGGTGACATCGATTTCTTCCGTGCCACGTCTGATGGTTGACACTACCAGACCGCCCACCGCAGCACGTACATGAGTAGCCGCCGTTGCCAGATCAATACCCGCATACGTTGCTAACTCACGATCCAGTACAACATGAAGTTCGTCATCACCTTTTTTAAGACCGCTATCAATAGTGGTAACGCCTTTAACTGTTGATAAATATTCAATCAAATTCCTCGCCGCAATTTCACTGGAGCCTTCATCGTAACTGGAAATCTCAGCCTCCAGCGCTCGTCCCAATGGCGGCCCTGGTCGAACCTCAGTCATTGAAATATCCAGTTTCGGATATCGCTCTTTGAGCAACACTGAAACCGTCTTCATATCCACCAGAGCATCGTGATCCTGCCGGCTAGCTGATGGAGTAAAAATAGCGCGTATCTGACCATAACGACTACCACGTTGCATCAATGGGTCGTTCTGGTTTAAAGACACATCACCCGCATTGGAGATTGTCGCCTGCAAATACTCAGGCTTTATTACGCTGCGCAAGTCGCGATCAACCGAACGTAGGTGTTCACGCATCTCGACAAGACTGGTGCCCGGTGGTGCGGTCACACGCGCAATAAACTCTTCGACGCCTGCGGGTGGGAACAACTGAAAAGACAAACTGGTTTTAGCCAATACAGCCGCGCCGATCAATACAGCAAATGAGATGCCTACCGTCAACCATCTAAACTTGATGGCCTGCACCAGTAATTTCGCATAACCATTCTCGAGTGACTGTAACCAGCGCCGCTCTTGCGGGTGTTTATCTGGATTAGTCACGTGGGCAACATGACTGGGCAAGATCAGGAACGACTCCAACCAGGAAAGCGAGAGTAAAGTGATAACAACAATAGGAATAGCAATAATAAACTTACCGATCATGCCAGACATAAACATCATCGGCAGGAACGCCGCAATGGTGGTCAAAATAGTCGTTGTCACCGGGCCGATTAATTCAACCGAACCTTTTACCGCTGCTTCCACAGGACTAAGTCCACGTTCCATATGATGCGTAATATTTTCACCAATGATGATGGCATCATCGACCAGCATGCCCAGCACCATGATAAAGCCCATCATGGAAATTAAATTAAGCGTTAATCCTGCTGAATATAAAATGAAAATACCCGTCATAAAAATAATGGGCAAACCCCAGGTTGTGGTCATCGCCACAGAAAAACGCAAAAACAATAACAGGGAAACGAAAACTAACAGCACACCGACCAGACCATTATTAGTTAATACATTTAGTCGGACGCGAGCAAATCGGGAATAATCCTGAAATGATTTTATATGAACCGCATCACCGTATCGTTTTGGTACTGTTTCGATATAACTATTAAGCAGGTCTACTGTATCAATAATGTCAGCTTTAGATTTTTTTAATACCAGTACAGATAAGGCCGGCTCACCAGCTACATCATGCAAAGTAATCGGCTCAACCAGAGACTCACTAATCGTGGCAACATCGCCAAGACGCAGAGCGTCGCCTTCGTCATTAGCTCTCAATACCAGCTTTGATGCATCCTCAACACTGTTAAACTCGCCCACCAGTCGTACGGCTCTTTGACCTTTCTCAGTTTCAATGTCGCCACCCGGTACATTGATATTCCAGCTCTTTATTGCCGCAGATATTTCTGCAATTGAAATACGTTCACGCTGCATTCGATCAGGGTCGACAACAATTCTATATTCAGGTTTTCTATCGCCCTGAATAAAAACCTTGGCAATTCCATCAATAGACAATAGATCATCTTTTATATCATCGCCTAATCGTTTTAGTGCCAACTCATCCAGTGGTGCAGAAATAGCCATGCGGATTACCGGAAAGACTGCACCATCAACTTCAGTAACAATCGGGTCATACGGTAAATCAGTTGGCAGTTTTGCCCTGTCAATGGCAATACTTATTTCACTGCTTATACGATTTCTATTATTAGCGTCAGGATCAAGCTCCATGGTGATACGAGCAGAACCAGGAAATGACATTGATATCATTTTATCAATACCGTTAAGCGCTCTTAACTCTTGCTCAATAGGTGTAACTACAAGCTGTTCAATCTCTTTGGGCGATGCCCCGGGATAGGCCACATCAACCTGAACCACATCAAGATTTACATTTGGGAAGGCTTCAATTTGCAGTAAAAAAATTGAAACCACCAGGCCCAATATTAATAAAAAAACTGAAACCAGATTTACGATCAACGGCCTTAATACCAGAAACTCAATTATTGCCTTCATCGTACATCTACTCCAGCTGGAGAATCGGTCATAAAATCATGGATTACAGGTTTCTTAATTTTTTGCCAAAGTTCACCCAACATAATCTGGAGTTTATATTGACGTTGCATAAGTGAAATTCTTTGCAATTCAAGTGAGAATTTGGCCTGCGTCAATTGATCCTCGAATGTTATCAGCACATCTGTATCAATTCGGCCTGAGCGATACCGCTTCATAGCCTCATCAATCTTTATCTTTTCGCTTCTATGGCTTTTCTCATACGCATTCAGAGCCAAACGGTTAGCTTCTATTTCTGCTAGCAGACTAGATAAGTCATAATGCAAATTTTCCAGTAACAACTTTCTATCCTGCAAAACAGTACTGCGTTCAAGTTGCGCTTGATACAATTGTGCATCAACACCACTTTTATCAATCGACTGCTTATACTCAAGACGCAAACCACCCGTTAGTTCAGATTCCGAAGAGCTACCCAGCGACGTATCTCCCTTTTGGCTTTGAGCGCCTGCAAACCAGACTAAATCCATTGAGTTTTCTCTCTCATCCCGTCTTGTTTGAATAGCACTGTCTGCCAGCGCCAATCGCGAATTTATTAATTTAATTTTTGGACTATATTTTTTAGCTTGTGCAAACAGACTTTCAGCATCTTTGTTTAATGATGTTATTTTATAAGTGGTAGAAATTGCTGAATTCCATGGCCGTTCCATTAAGCGATTCAGGGCAACCATCTGCTGCATCCATGATATTTCGAGATTTCTCTTTTCAGCGATTAATGAATCTAATTGCGCATTCACTTGAAGAATATCCTTCTGCTCAGACACGCCCAGTGATGTCTTGTTATTTATATAGGATTGAAGACGTTTTGCACGTTTGATTGATTGATCTATATTATTAGTCTTTGCTAGTAATACTGCAGCGGAGAAATATAAATCAATCACTTTCAAAGCCAACTGATCATACATTTCATCTGTTTCAGCCATGCTTGTTTCAAGATCTAACTTGGCAGAAATTCTCGATGCCTGAAAGGAACTGTGAGCCGTATTTTTTGCTAATGGCTGTCGATAGCTAAGACCAATATTTGAGGTAGTCGCGGGATTAGGAAAAGTCGGACTAAAAACAGTTTCACTGTCTTCACGTCTAACAGCACCGTCAAAAGCAATACTCGAACCAGAATCGAGCATACGTGACACGCCCGCTCCCAACGACAAACTATCACTGGCTGTGCCAAATAAGCTAACACCGCGTTCAATACCCGCCTGGGCGTCCAGTTGCCAACCGAGCTGACTATTCGCTACCTTAATAGATTGACGAGCACGTTCGATTTCAATAGCAGCAATATTGATAGAAGGATAATGATCAATCACCTTTTGCAACACCTGTTCAGGCGTCAACGTTTCGGCCATGCTGGTTGAGCACAGACCACTGATCGTTACATAGATAATAACTTTAAAAAACTTCATTTCATTTATGGATCGCAGTTCTTATCTCTCGATTCGTGCTAATAGACATCATGAGACGGAAAATAGTTATAACATACAGCATATTAACAAACTCTAATCATCTATTGCCAGAAATCAAATAAACCATTAATAATCAGATAGTTACATATATAAGCAGTGATAATACTACATATTCATCTATGTGAAGAGAGAATATCAAACTAAATAAATGAACAATAAACTTGATTTAATAAAAATAAATAGGTAAACATAGTTCTCATTCTCACATACACAAGCTGTACACATAAACAATAGGGAGGGTATTTCATGAATACATCAACAAATCAGCCTCATTTTGATCGTCGTACTCGCACAAAAAAAGAGATCAAGCAATTGATCTCAGAGCGCAATAGTGTATTGTCACAATTTTACAGTCTTAGCAATCATATCGATAACATTGAAGATGTTGAATCATTTAAAGAGTCGTTACAGGAGTTCTGTCAGGACATGGTTGATTATATCGCCACCGGTCACTTTGAGATTTATCGTCGCATTGAAGATGGCATCGAACGTCGCAATGAAATTCTTGAACTCTCAGATGATGCTTTTCATAAAATCATCAATACAACTAAGGCAGCGATTAATTTCAACGATCTATACGACTTCACTGATGAACTCAATCCCGAGATCCTGAAAAACTTCTCTCATCAGCTCTCTGAACTGGGTCAAAATTTAGCCACAAGAATAGAACTGGAAGACAGGTTTATTAATACATTACTCTGCCCAAAACCTAGATTGGCATACAGTTCTCACTAAAAACTAAATTTTTAAAGCTGCAATTTCCTGTTTGCTGATGCACCAGCATTTGTGTTTGGGTTTTTTCTTAAAATCTTCCGAGACTGTCAGTGCTGTAATGTCCTGAATAAAGTAATCAGTCAACTTAGCTATATCTAATTTAAACTTTTTAGCATTACAGGAAAAAATCAACATACCTTCTTCTTCCAATAACTTCATAGTGAGATTAATCAGCTCAACATGATCACGTGTCACATCAAAAGTTTGCGTCATCTTTTTTGAATTAGAAAACGTAGGCGGATCCAGGAATATCAATTGATAGCGATGCCCTTCTCTATTTGCGTCCCAGAGCCATTGCGTGCAATCCGCCTGCACAAACTGATGACTTCTGGAGGTAAACTTATTCAGCTTCAAATTATCCCTGGCCCAATCCAGATAAGTATTTGACATATCAACCGTTGTAGTTGAACGTGCTCCGCCCGCTGCTGCATAAACCGTCGCCGTTCCGGTGTAAGCAAACAGATTCAAAAATGATCGACCTTGTGAATATTTAAAAATCAACTTTCTTGCGTTTCTATGATCAAGAAACAAACCCGTATCTAAGTAGTCGTACAAATTTACCTTAAACTTTAAACCCTGCTCATGTACGATCAGTGATCGTTTTTTATCATCCTGTTTCTCGTATTGCTCCGACCCCGATTGGATTTTCCGAGTTTTTAAAACCACGTTATTAGGGTCAATATCTAACACCGCAGCAATAATCGGTATTGCGGCATTAATCCGATGAAAAGCTTTGGCTGAATCAACCGTTTTAGGTGCTTCGTACTCCTGCACGTGAACCCAGTCACCATAAAGATCAATAGCCATAGAATACTGAGGAATATCGGCATCATAGACACGATAACAACTAATGTCGTTTTTCCTTGCCCATTTACGCAGATGTTTAAAATTCTTTTTTAAACGATTTTCAAACATATCCGCGCTTTCATGACGAATACCGAGATCAGGCTTGCTATTCTCTATTTTTTTATCGTTAGACTCATCAGTATCAGATTTACTGTCACGATCCAAATCCTGCTGAGAAAAATCTCGTTCCCGCATATGATACTGATGCAAGATACATTTCAGTGGGCCGTTATACAAAGTGTTTTTATGATGTGATCTTAGCCCGATGAATTTAGCTAGCTCAGGACTGGATGTAAATACTGCCGCATCCCAGCCCGCATAATTTTCTTTCAGTGACTGCCCAATTCGATAATAGACATTTTTTAACTGCTCGACCTGGCCTAACCTTTGCCCATAAGGTGGATTAGTCACCAGCAAGCCAGGTGTTTCCGGCAAGTTTGGCATCACATCAGAAACATCCTGCTGATACAAAGTGATGCAATCAGATAAACCTGCCGCTTCGATATTATCTCTGGCGACATCTAATACATTTTTTGAATTATCAGATCCTAAAATAACGGGCATTGCAGACTTATCCTTTACACCCTGTTTAGCCTCTTTAATCAAACGAGTCCAACAATCTGCATCGTGATGCTTCCAGGCGAGAAAACCATAATGTTTTCTCAAAATACCCGGTGCCATATTTTTGGCGATGTATGCAGCTTCGATTAACAGCGTACCACTGCCACACATAGGGTCGCACAAAGGCAAACCTTGCTCTGCAAATTTTGGCCATTTGCTGCGCAATAAAATAGCCGCTGCCAGGCTTTCTTTTAATGGTGCTAAACCCGTTTTTTGACGATAACCACGTTGATGTAAAGGTGCACCAGACATGTCCAGATACACCATAGTTTCTGACTGACCCACGTAAACGTTAACTCGAATATCAGGATTCTCGCGCACCACGTCTGGCCTGACATTATCCTTTTCCATAAACTGGTCGACGATGGCATCCTTGATTCGTAGCGTTGCAAAATGACTATTAGTCATCATCTCATGTGCGGAAAAACAATCAATGGCAAATCCATTATGCACAGTAAAATGTGACAACCAGTCTATCTGCTTAACACCTTCATATAAATCATCATAATCATTTGCAGGAAAACAGGATAAACGTAACAAAACACGACTAGCCAGACGCGACCATAGACATAATTTATAGGCATCCTCAATCACGCCTTCAAATGAAACACCAGCGACTTGTTGCTTAATATCAGACAAACCTAATTGCTCACATTCATGAACAAGCATGTCCTCAACCCCTTTGGGGCAGCTAGAAAAAAAATTAAATGTCTGTGTCACGTCATTATCAACTTGAGTCATTATTCTTGATTAATATTTGTAGCGGCTTGTATTTTTCGAGCATCAACTTCAAGCAACACTGGAATGCCAGCTCTTACCGGGTAAGCCAGGCCATCACGGTGACACAGCATTTCATCACTTTTATTTATGTATTCGAGCTTTCCCTTACAAACGGGGCAAACCAAAAGCTGCAAGATTTTCTTATTCATACGGATGTATTCGATTCTATAATCTCATTCATTTTCAATAAGAATTTTTTATGGAAAGGCTCTGACAGACTGGCATTAACAGGTATATACCAGTGATTCTCACATGAAAATACCTGGCACTTAACTGCATCCTTTTCGGTCATTAAAACATCACACTCATCATCAAAGGTTAAATCCAGTTTATTAAATTTATGATGATCTGGGAAACCATGCTCGATGACTTCAAGCTTGTTTTTTCTCAACTGATTAAAGAAACGTGATGGATGACCGATACCCGCTACTGCATGAACCGTCTGACCTTTAAAACTTTCAATACTTCTAGTTTCACCCGTTTTAAGATTAATGGCATCAGCAAATATTAATGAAAAATTGTCATCACGAGCATCAACATCTGAATCTGCACAATGATCAACCACAATATCAACCTTTCTAAGGCGAGAAACAGTTTCACGAAGTGGCCCTGAGGGCAGACAAAAACCATTTCCAAACTGCCGACTTGTATCAACAATCGCAATTTCAATATTTCGGATTAATCGATAATGCTGCAAACCATCATCAGACAAGATGACATTGCAGTTTGTTTTTTCTAATAAAAGTTGTGCTGCCGCGACTCTGTCACGACCCACGACCAGAGGACAATTCGTACGCTTTGAAATTAGATAAGGCTCGTCGCCAATGACATTAGCCATATCACTTTTATCAACCAAATGTTCACCATCAAACTCACCGCCGTAACCACGGCTAACAATGCCCGGGCGATAACCCTGCTGTTTCAATAGTTCACATAGCGCTATTAATAATGGTGTTTTACCTGTACCACCGACAGATATATTTCCTACGATAACAATTGGAACCGATAATTTGTAACTTTTGAATATTCCTGTTTGATAGAAAAAACGTCGGAGAAAAACCAGTAGACAATAAACAAAACTTACAGGTAACAATAGCCATGCTACAGGGTTTTGGCTATACCAATAGGCATCGATGCGCTTCATGGTTTATTCGGAAATTTCAGACTCTGGCTCTTTGAATTGCATTTGATGCAAAGCTGCATAATGTCCATTACGAGTGATCAATTCATCGTGGCTTCCAGTCTCAACAATTTCACCATTATCCATAACCACGATTACATCTGCATTTTCAATAGTAGAAAGGCGGTGAGCTATCACCAACGTGGTACGATTTTCCATTAATTTTTCCAGCGATTTCTGAATAAAACGTTCAGATTCAGTATCGAGAGCAGATGTAGCTTCATCAAGAATCAATACTGGCGCATCTTTTAACAATGCCCGTGCAATCGCGATTCGCTGGCGCTGACCACCCGATAACATAACACCTCGCTCACCAACCAGAGAATTATAACCATCACTCATATCGTCGATAAACTTATCAGCATAAGCCAATTTTGCAGCTTCTTCGACTTTCGAATGATCTGTATCCAGGAAACTGCCGTAAGCAATATTGTGCTCTATCGTATCATTGAACAGAACAATATCCTGACCCACATAAGCAATGTGCGAACGTAAGTTATTTAAAGAATATTCACTCAATTCATGACCATCGAGTTTTATTGAACCTTCAGACACATCATAAAAGCGTGGTAATAAATTCAGCAAAGTAGATTTACCACTACCGGAGCGACCGACAAATGCAATAGTTTGGCCTGCTTTCACATCAAGATTAATATTTTTTAATGCATTTTCGTTCGTTTTGTAATGGAATGTAACAGAGGATATATTAATATCACCTTTAACACGATCAGCCATATAGCTACCCGTGTCTTTTTCTTCAAGCATATCAATTAAATCAAAAACACTTTCCGCCGCAGCTATACCACGTTGTAGATCAGCATTTACATCTGCCAGACGTTTGATCGGCGCAAACAACATAGCCATTGCTACCATGTATGAGGTGAATGTACCTACGGAAACAACATTCATCACCTCATCATTAGTGGCTATATAAATCACACCCGCTAAAGCAATGCCTACAATCAAACGTAAGATAGGTGAACTCAAAGCGAGTGTCGCAATCATTCGCATATTCTGGCGACGATTATCGTCATTAATTTTATGAAACTGGTTTTCTTCGTAATCATGGCCGCCGAACATCTTAACCACAATCTGACCCTTGATTGATTCTTCCAGAATCCTGGAAACATCACCCATACTGCCCTGAATACGACGACTAACTTTGCGGAATTTTTTTGTCACAAAAGCGACTAATAAAACTAAAAAAGGCCCCGCCAGTAGAAACATCGACGCCAACATTGGGCTTAAATAAATCATCCAGGCCAATAAACCGATAATAGTAAAAGTATCACGTATTAAAATGGTAATTACTTTGGTTGTTGCACTTGCTACTTGCTCAACATCATAAGTAAATTTCGACATAATCTGACCTGTTGTCGCCATGTCGTAATAACTTTTAGGTAAACGTAGTAATCGCTTAAACATGGCATCGCGCAATTCCATAATTACCCTTCGCCCTACCCAACTCATGCCATACATCGAAATAAACATGGCAAACACGCGCACCACAAAAATACCGATTAATACAAACGGCATCAATTTTGTAACTTCAGGATCACGTTCAACAAAACTGCCATCCATCAGTGGCTTCATATAAGCAGCAAGTGCAGTATCGGTTCCCGCAACCAGAATCATACCAACAATGGCAATTGCAAAAATTTTCCAGTACGCCATCGAAAGCGAAAGCAGACGGCGATAATATTGATAAGAATCAGATTGATCTTTAGTTTTAGAATTCATTAGGTCCGGATTATTACTGGTTTTCAATTGTTGCAATAGAAAGTTTAGTTAAGCCTAGCTGCGCTGCAGCGTCCATAGCACGTACCACTGACTGATGTTCAGTACGACCATCGGCGCGAAGTAACAATGTCACATTTGTGCGTTCACCCACTGTTTTTTTCAAAGCACTTTTCAGCGTTTCAAGTTGTTCATTCACTACCTGTCGATCATCAATATAATATTTGCCTTTTGAATCGATCGACAAGACTATGGGATCATCGACTTTTTGCTGTTCTTGTGCATTAGCCTGTGGTAATTGAAGTTTTAATTTTGCATGACGATCAAAAGTACTCGATACCATAAAGAAGATCAGCAGTAAAAATACCACATCAATCAATGGCGTGAGATTAACCTCAATTTCTTGTTCTTTTTTATGATTTGGACGTAAATCCATAATAAATCAACCGCTAGCGATTATTATGCAGGACGTCGACCATTTTAATGGCCTCGCTTTCCATTTCGACCACGATACTATCAATACGGCGTCGGAAATAACGATAGAAAACCAGGCTAACAATCGCCACTGACAAACCCGCCGCTGTGGTTACCATGGCTTGTGAAATGCCACCTGCTAAAGCACCAGGGTCACCCACACCGTGCGTTGTAATGGTGGCAAATACCTCAATCATACCAACTACGGTACCGAGCAAGCCTAATAAGGGAGATATTGAAGCGATGGTACCAAGCACATCCAGAAAGCGTTCCAGTTCATGCACTACTTCACGACCACGCTCTTCGATACTTTGTTTGATACGCTCACGTGGCTGATTACGGTTAATCAAACCGGCACTCAAAATTTTTCCCAGTGCAGACTTCTTTCTTAGTAAATCAAGATCAGCCGTTTTAAAAGTACCGTTTTTTACCGCGTTCCAGACAGTGGCAACAAGATGCGCAGGCAGAACCTTATCGATACGCAGGCTCCAGAAACGTTCAGTAATAATGGCTAATGAAGCCATTGAACATAGGATGATCGGAACCATTAGCCAACCACCAGATTTCACCATCTCAAACACTATTATTCACCTACCAAATAAGACCAATGTTATTGACTCGCGATAAACATATCACCAGTCATTTTTATTTGGCGTATCTTACTTTATTTAGCGTCATCTCCAAAGGATTCATCGACATTACTCAACAATTAGATGATTCCAGTATTTTCGGTGACTTTTACGGTATTCATCAATCAGCGTCACCCCTTCCTCAGCATCAAAAAATATCTTTATCGCACCTACATGCCCACTATGATGAATTGAAGCACCGCTATTGCGATAACGCTCGACCACCTCGAACTTTGGGTGATGGTAACGATTCCTGTAACCCACTGGTAATAAAGCAATCTGTGGCTCTACCGCATCAATAAATGCCTGACTGGATGAAGTTTTGCTGCCATGATGAGGCACTACCAGCACTTGAGCTTGCAACTCAGTCGCATAGGTTTTGATCAATTGCCTTTCTACTTCATATTCGATATCAGACGTGATCAATAAATGGCTGGTAGCAGTTGAAACCTTCAAAACACAGGCATGGTTATTTCGCCGTGAATAGGCTCGGTCTTGCGGGTGCAGAAACTCGAAATCAACACCATCCCACTGCCAGCTATCAGCCCTCAGGCAAGCATGTTTGTTTTTAGCGACAATCGGCTCAATATCCTGCCCGATCACCTCAACTTCGGGATAGATATCGACAATGGCCTGAGCACCACCGATATGATCGGCATCACCGTGGCTAATCACCAGTTTATCGAGTCGATTAATCGACCAGTGTCTCAAAAATGGTATAACCACCGCTTTGCCCGAATCCAGTCGGGAACCAAACTTATTGCCAGCATCAAATACCAGAGTGTGGTTACTGGTTCTGACTGCCACCGACAGTCCCTGACCCACATCCAGAAGTGCCATTTCAAAATTACCGACAGCGGGTCGGTCAGCCGTATTCAGGATAATAGGTAACAACATCACCCCACCCAGCCAACGCGCTGGAAAACCTCTGGGTGCCAACAATAGCGCAACACCGATCAAAGCCAGCAGTAATACAGGCCAATCCGGTGCAGCCTTTACCCAATAAGCCCAGGGATGCATCGATAAGGCTTCGATAACTGGCCAAATTAATGCCAACAGTTCATTGGCCGCGATCAACAAATACTCGGAAATCAGTGAAGACAGAGGCATAAACAACAAAGCCAGCAACACCAGAGGCACTACCAGAAAGCTCACATAAGGCACCAGGATCAAATTCGCCAGCGGTGAGATCAGCGAGGTTTGCTGGAATAACAACAGTGAAAATGGAAACAGCGCCAGGGCAATCGAGAACTGCAACCAGCCCCACTGTCGAATGCGAACTCGCCAACCATGGCCTTGACTCAAACGACCGGAAAATACGTAGAAAATAACAGCCACCGCCAGAAACGAAAACCAGAACCCTACTGACAATACCGAAACAGGATCCCACAACAATATGAGCAACAACGCCGTCGCCATGATATTGATGGGCTTGAAATTACGCTTTAATAACAGCATCAATACAAAACAACTCAGCATCAATAAAGCTCGCTGAGTGGGAATCGATAACCCGGCCAACAAGGCATAAACTACGGCGATACCCAATCCAGCCAACATAGCCAATTGCTGGGCTGGTACGTGTTTCATCACCGCTACTGGCAGAAGACGTCGCACCACCCAGAAACCAAAAGCTGCTGCCAGCCCAATATGCAGACCAGAAATTGCCATCAGATGATTGGTGCCGGTACGAATCAAAGTATCCCAATGTTTATCACTAATGGGGGAACGGTCACCCACCGCCAGCGCTGTAATCAAACCGGCCTGCTCTTCACCCTTGAGAATTAATTGAATATTGCTACTAATTCGTTGTCGCAGTGCATCCAGTGAGAAAACGCTGGCATCGGCCAATTTTCTATTATCTTCACTTTTACGAATGTAGCCCGTGGCATGAATATTTTTTTGGTACAGCCAGCCCTCATAATCGAAGCCTCCAGGGTTCATAAATCCGTGCGGCGGCTTCAAACGAACCAGCAAACGCCAGTGCTCACCTGCATTTACAGCGGGCCCGTAATACCAGCTAAGACGCAAATGTTGAGGAAAAATGATGCTTTTGTTCTCGACTTCGAATTGATTTACATCCAGCATAAAACGCTGCACATGATCATCCTGCACAGGAATACCCTGTATCACACCTTCGACAACAAACTCCTGACCGGCCTGCTCCTCAGCAAGTTTATGATCCAGATAATCTCTGGCATGAAAACAAACCCAGCAAGCACCAAGCAAAACGAAGATAATTAGCTCAGTCAACCATTTGAGTTTATTTTCACTAAAGAACCACCCGCATGCAGACGCCAGAATGATGATGGACATGATGAGCAGCGTAGAAGTATTGGGTAAATCCGCCAATTGCTGAATCAGCATGACACCAGCTAGAAAAGCCAGCGCTTTAAACAACATGATGACCCAACCGTCCCTGTGAGTTTTCCATTTTCCCTCTTTGATTTATATCAAAATGAAGTCTATAAGATACTACGTTTACCAATAAGTGCTGCAATAATGATAATCTAACACCCTTTAATATTCATCGCCTGATCTATGCCACGTAAATTCCTGAAAAGATTCATGCCAGACCCGCATGAAATCAAAAATAACAAAATTCTGAGTATATTCGGCAGCTTGCTGCACGACCCAAATCTCTGGCACATGAACCGCCGTTCCATTGCTGGTGCATTTATGGTCGGACTATTTTTTGCCTGGTGGCCAGTACCTTTTCAAATGGCACTGGCTGCGGGTGGTGCCATTTTATTGCGCACCAACCTGCCCATGTCGGTCGCACTGGTATGGATCACCAATCCCCTGACCATGCCACCTATGTTCTATTTTGCCTACGTGGTCGGCACCTGGATTATTGATGTTCCAGAAGTGCCCTTCGTCATGGAACTCAGCATGGACTGGCTAATGAGCGAACTTTCTGTCATCTGGAAACCATTTCTTACCGGTTGTCTAGTGCTTGCAGTCATCAGTAGTGCGGTGGGTTATTTTGGCATGAACTACATCTGGGCGCATTTTGTTATGCAACGCCGAAAAAAGAAGTTCAATAACCGACAATGATCTGGAAGCCTCACGCCACCGTTGCCGCCATCGTAGAAAAAGACGGTAAATTTCTCATGGTTGAAGAAGATGTCAGCGGCGAAATTGTTTATAACCAGCCTGCCGGGCATCTTGATCCCGAAGAAAGCCTGATCGATGCCGT
>JBEQLM010000080.1:0-6962 GCA_040325975.1 Gammaproteobacteria bacterium
AAAACAAATAATACCGCAGTAATCTTGCCAAGCGTTTCAGAAAAGCTGTTAATAGCGGCTTCCGCTTTGTTTAAAAACATATGAGTTTTCTCAAAAAAAAGGCCGGTAAAGAATATTTACCGACCTTTAGTATGATACTACGAGTAGTGTTCTATATACAGCTTAGTTATCAAGATACGCTTTATCAGAAATATTAGTCCAGACGCGTGCTTTTTTCATGTAAGCCGCCTGTGAATCCTGAATCTCTTTAGCCGTTGGGCTTTTTGCAGCAGCCTCAGCTAGCAATTCCTTGTTGGCTTTTTTCAAAGCATCAATCACACTTTTAGGGAATGTTTTCACTTTGATATTAGGGTACTCGGAAGCCATGGTTGCCCAGTTCTCAGCACTGGCGTGATATGACTGGATGTACATATCATAAGCAGCAGTACGCATAGCTACACGTAGTATTTCCTGTAAATCAGCAGGTAGTTTAGCCCATGATTTTTTATTAAACAGGAACTGTAACTCTGTCGCAGGTTCATGCCAGCCAGTGTAATAATAAGGTGCAATTTTGTGGAAACCCATACGTAAATCAAGTGATGGACCTACCCATTCAAGCGCATCAATAGTGCGACGCTCAAGTGCGGTATACAGCTCGCCTGGCGGAATATTGGTTGGTTTGGCTCCCAATTTGGCTAACACTTCACCCGCAAAACCGGGGATACGCATTTTCAGACCCTTCAGATCGTCAATGGAGTTAATTTCTTTCTGGAACCAGCCGCCCATTTGATTACCGGTGTTACCACCCGGGAATGACAACATGTCGTATTTAGAATACAGTTTTTCCATTAACTTCATGCCATCACCGAAATAGAACCAGGCATATTGTTCTGGTGCAGTCATACCAAAAGGCATGGTCGTGAAATACAAAGTTTCAGGTACTTTACCTTTCCAGTAATACGAGGCGGAATGACCCATATCGTACTGGCCTGAACGTACCATATCAAAAATTCCTAACGGTGCTTTGTGTTTGTTTTTAGAATCGATGGTTATTTTTAGTCGTCCGTTTGACATTTTTTCAGCCATCTTTGCCATGTTTTTGGTGGTGTCACCAAAAACGGGGAAATTAGTCGGCCAGGTTTCTGCCAGTTTGAGTCTATAAACTTTGTCAGCGGCAGCCGCTGGACTCATCAGTGCAAAGGCACAGATGACCGATAGGGCAGTTGTTTTTATGAATAAAAAGTTCATTTTTTTCTCCGGTTTATGTCGATAACTATCAGCTTCAGTGAAAGAAACTTAATAATCTGGTTCATATTAAAACAAAAATCCAGGCTCAAATAAACATCTGCTTTAGTGCCTAAAAATCCGTTAAACAGACCAGGTAAACCTTACTTCAATTTACCCGGTTAATATGCAGGTTTATTCAATATTGACTACTGATAAAAAAACAGGAGATAGTCTTTTGACTTCTCCTGTTTAAGGTCGTGCTTGCATTTGTTGCTTGTAAAATACCGTACAAACTAGTTTTTTCATTAAGTCGTGTGGCATATAAAAAGCGGAAATAAAATTTATTACAAACATGATTCCCGCTTTTATATTACACACTTATAAAGCTAACTTAGAAAGCGTATTTTGCTGTCGCCTGTATACGACTTAGTTCGCCTTTGGTGCTCGGATCAGTTTCACGTTCGGCGGCCAGGTACATGATGCCGTAGGTCACCGACTTAACAGGTGAGTAAAGGTAGTTTACCTGTACGCTACTGCTTGAACTGTTGGTTGTTGTGCCGCCCGCAGCCGGAGTGTCAATATCAACCATGCTGTAAATCACGTTTGAGCTTGATTTGGCGTTCCAGGCATGGTGATAAGCGGCGAAGCCTGCAGTTGATTCTACGGTTTCAATTTTACCAGCAATAACTACAGCGTCTTTAACCAGGCCTACACTGGTATAACGACCCATACCATCACCGACATTTATGGCGAACTTAATATTGTCCGATGCGCCGAGTTTTATTTTACCGCTGAGACCAATACCAAAACCTGCTGCGGTTTCATCTACTGCGTTTTTAGCCGCAGTTATGGCATTATAAGTATCATTAGCGTCGAGACAACTAACGTCAGGTACGCCAGGTGCTGTACATGCCTTAATAGTAGTACTTGAAGCAACCGCAGCATCATCAACCGATAACTGGCGTACCAGACCGTTTACTCTTACGTAACCCCAGTCGCCATTGAATTTATAGTTGGCGGCGATATCAGGCACACCACCGACATCACGGTCTGTTGCACCAGTGATCCAGTTTTCAGGATTTTCCAGGGCGATCTGTAAATTACCGGATGTGTATCTCAGTTGTGGTTGACGGATAAAGACGGTGCCTTCAGAAGCGCCCAGAAAATCAACGGCCTGAGGTAAGGCGCCCACGTCCATAAAGGTGGACCAGGTTTGACCAACCAGGTATTTATCAACACTGAAGAAGAAATGACGCAGGCGAGGTGCGAAGCTGTTACTGACCACTTCATTACCTTCAGTGGTTGTTAAAAAGTCCATTTCCAGGGTCATGCCAATTTTGTGACCATCTTGCTCTGTTTTTGACTTAAAGTTGATACGAGATTCACGTGCAGTTAAGTCAAGAGTTTTATGACCTTCACCAGCAGTAGTATCCACAGGAGTGGTGGACGGAACATAAAAAGTACGGCCTGCAGAGGTGCCTCCAATGGTTCCGCTGTCAGTATCAGAATAGATAGCACTCAACTTGACATAACCGCCAACGGTGAAATCAACATCACCTGAGCTGTCTTTGAAGTTATAAGCTGAAGCTGACATTGGTGTGGCACCTAATACAGCTGCTATACCTGAATATAGCGCTATGCGCTTCAGGCCTCCGGTGTTTATTTTTTTCATTATGGGCGTCATTGAGCTAGTCTCCTCGTGTTTGTTTAAGTCGCGACCATACTTGCTTCGCTATTGCTTGCGCTATTAGACAATGGTCTAAGCCCTACTAAAGTTCAATTTAATAGGGGTAAAAAACCACACTAAGGTTATGCAAATGATCAGAACACCAGAAATCACAAATAATCTGGTGAGTATGGGCTGGTAGGTTGCACTTCTCTGGCCAGGGTATTCAATTGAAATCAGTAAATCGGCGGACGATCAATGCCCATCAATTGAATAATAGATGTTGCCATTTCTTCAACCGATATATGACTACTGTCTATATAAGATATTTTTTCGTGATCAAACAGTGATTTAATCATTCTTGTTTCTTTCTTGCATTGCGCCAATGAAGCATATGCACTGTTCTGTTTACGCATTTTTCGTATTGTTCGCAAACGTTCGGCATTAATCATTAAACCAAATAATTTATGACGATAAGGCTGCAAACTTTCTGGCAATTGGTTATGAGCCATATCAGATTCTGTTAGCGGATAATTGGCGGCGCGTAAACCAAATTGCATAGCCAGGTAAAGGCAGGTCGGCGTTTTACCGCTGCGCGAGACACCGATTAAAATAATATCAGCATCCTTGTATTCTTTAGTGTTAATGCCATCATCATTTTTAAGTGAAAAATTGACTGCATCCATTCGCGACATGTATACAAATTCATTAGCGATGCCATGAGACAAACCTGAAGCATGGGAAGATTGAATATGCAATTCATTTTCCAGAGGTTTTATAAAGGTATCGAAAAAATCAATAACATATGCCTCGGAATCTGCAATTATAGATCGATAAAGTTTATTGATTAAGGTACTGAATACCAGTGGTCGATGGCCGTATTTTTTTGCGGCCTGATTAATCATATCGGCTGCCAGTCGTGCTTTTTCTTCTGAGTTTATGAATGGTATGGAATGGCGTTCAAACTTTATAGCGTTAAATTGAGTTAGCAGTGCATGCCCAAAATTTTCCGCGGTAATACCCGTGCGGTCTGAGACAAAAAAAACCGGATGTACTGTTGCAGCTGTTGCCATGGTTTATTTTAATGCCTGATGATTAATGATCGAGATGTGCCAGATGCAACCAGGTATCCACAACCGTGTCAGGATTTAAAGAGATGCTGCTAATATTTTTTTCAAACAACCATGCTGCAAAGTCTGGATAGTCTGATGGGCCTTGCCCGCAGATACCAATGTATTTGTTTTTTGCATGGCAGGCATCAATCGCCATGGCAAGTAATTTTTTAACGGCAGGATTACGTTCATCAAATAAATGTGCCACCAAACCAGAGTCACGATCGAGTCCAAGTGCTAGCTGTGTCATATCATTGGAGCCAATTGAAAAACCATCAAAATAGGCTAAAAATTCTTCAGCCAGCACAGCATTGGAAGGAATTTCACACATCATAATAATGCGTAATTTGTTTTCGCTTCGTTTTAAACCATTGTCGGCCAGCAACTGAATGACCTGCTGCGCCTCTTCCAGGGTACGACAGAAAGGCACCATAATTTCAATATTGGTCAAACCCATGTCATCACGAACTTTTTTAAGCGCTCGACATTCTAGTTCAAAACAATCTCGAAATTCATCAGACAAATATCGAGATGTACCACGAAAACCTATCATCGGGTTTTCTTCCTCGGGTTCAAACAAGTCGCCACCTAGAAGTTTGGCGTATTCATTAGATTTAAAATCCGACAGGCGGACGATAACGGGTCGTGGTGAAAACGCCGCGCCCAGAGTGGCAATGCCTTCAACCAGTTTATCTACATAAAAATTAACCGGGTCAGTGTAGCCCGCAATACGTACATTTATCTGTTGTTTTAATTCTTCCGGCTGTTGCTCGAAATTCAGCAGCACTTTTGGATGGATGCCGATGGTGTTATTAATAATAAATTCAAGCCGCGCCAGACCAACACCGGCGTTGGGCAATCTGGAAAATGCAAAAGCGCGACTGGGATTACCTACGTTCAACATGATTTTTGTAGGCAGTTCTGGCATCTCGCCTGTGTCGGTATGAATAATTTCAAAATCAAGCAGGTCCTGGTAAATAAAACCCGTATCACCTTCTGCACAGCTAACTGTAATATTGTCGCCCTCATTGATTGCGTCAGTCGCATTGCCACAACCTACCACAGCAGGAATGCCCAATTCGCGTGCAATGATGGCCGCGTGACAGGTGCGGCCACCACGGTTGGTGACGATGGCTGAAGCGAGTTTCATTATTGGTTCCCAGTCGGGGTCCGTCATGTCGGTAACAAGTACGTCACCTTTTTTGATGAGTGACATTTGACTGGGGTCTTTGACCAGGCAAGCATTGCCTGAACCAATGCGCTGGCCAACAGCACGACCTTCTACCAGCACCTTACCCGCTTGCTTAAGTTCATAACGTTCAATAACTGAATTACTGGCACGGCTTTCAACCGTTTCAGGTCGGGCCTGTACGATATAGAGCTGATTATTTGTTCCATCCAGCGTCCATTCAATATCCATAGGACGAGCATAGTGTTGTTCAATCGTCAGTGCCTGTTGAGCCAGTTGCTCGACCTGTTCATCACTAAGGCAGAAACGATTTCTATCCTGCTCTGAAATATCAACGGTTTGTACAGAATTATTATGCTCGGTATTTTCAGCGTGAACCATCTTGATTAGTTTACTGCCCAGTGTGCGATTTAATATGGCGGGTTTATGTTGCAGCAAATTTGGTTTGTAGACATAAAATTCATCAGGGTTGACCGCGCCCTGTACCACTGTTTCACCCAGGCCATATGAACCGGTAATAAGCACCACATCACGAAATCCTGATTCTGTGTCTAGCGTAAACAATACGCCACTGGCACCCAGATCACTACGTACCATACGCTGAATACCAGCAGATAAGGCCACTTTTTCATGCTCAAAATTCTGATGCACACGATAAGAAATAGCTCGATCATTATAGAGTGAAGCGAAAACATGTTTGATAGCGATTAAAACATTGTCCAGGCCGTTTACATTTAGAAAGGTTTCCTGTTGACCAGCGAAAGACGCATCAGGAAGATCTTCGGCGGTGGCAGAAGATCGCACAGCAACGGCTAGACTTGCATCGTCCGCCTGTAAACGTTGCCAGGCCTGGCTTATTTCTGCGAGAAAATCTTCAGGAAATGGCGTGTCTAAAATCCATTGCCGAATTTCAGCGCCAGCTTCAACCAGTGCAGCGACATCATTCGTATTTAAGGTTTCAAGTCGATGGCGGATTTTTTCATCAAGATTTTGTTGAGCCAGAAAATGACGAAAAGCATCGGCAGTGGTGGCAAAGCCATCGGGTACATTAATGCCAAGCCCGGATAAGTGGCTAATCATTTCACCCAAAGAAGCATTTTTACCACCAACAACATCGATATCTTTGATGCCTAGCTGGTTAAACCAGATAACCTGTGATTTCATAATGCCATGTCCTACTGTTGAAGATAAACCTGTCGACTAAAACAAGTATAGGTGAAAGTTTACTGGAACGAAACTCAGCGTTCGTATGGATAAAAATTGGATGACTTGGTTTACTATGTTTAAAAGAATCACCTTTAGTGAGTTGTTGTGCTATCCGATTTTAGTCTATGTTCCACTAAAGTCGTATGGAAAAATCTTTCTGTGGGTAATGTTCTAGACGATGGTCTAATTGTATCTTTATACTCAAAAGGTAATGATGTCCGATATTTTTCTGCTGAGGATGCAACATGAGTAACGCGGGTTCCATTAATGATTCTGTTTATCCGGTTAAGAAAGATACTGATCGTGATTTTTTAGTCGATAAAGATCAGTATGAAAAATTATACAAACAGTCAGTTAATGATAATGAAACATTCTGGGCTGAGCAGGCAGGTTCACTCGATTGGACAAAACCCTTTACGGTGACAAAAGATGCGTCCTTCGCGAAGGATGATTTGCATATACGTTGGTTTGAGGATGGTGAGCTCAATGTTTGTGTCAATTGTGTCGATCGTCATCTTGCTGATAAGGCAGATCAAACAGCGATTATTTTTGAAGGTGATCATCCCGATGTGAGTCTGCATAT
>JBEQLM010000081.1:0-6956 GCA_040325975.1 Gammaproteobacteria bacterium
ACGATGCGGCATTTCAGAGCTCTCGCTCGATTCACCTATAATCTGATCAGAAGAAAATTCTTGTTCTTGAACACCAGCGTCAAAACCTATAACGTTATCAAACAGAGGTTCAGTTTCATCATCATCCTGAAAGTCATCAATTTCAAGCTCACCAACCTCGATATCAAAACGCTCTACTGCACGCTGCTCTATAGTTTCGCCGCGCATAATCGCTTCTATTCTTTCAATTAGATCACTGGGTGATTTAAGTGCTTGCCGCAGCTTAACTTTTTCGAGTAAGTTATTTAGAGTATCAAGCGACTCATGCAAAGCATCAAAAAATGCCTTACTAGCCTCGATCTTTTTTTCAGCTAATGTAATGACCATAGACTCAAGTACATGAGTCAAATCACCAACAGGTACCAAAGTAGCCATACGTGCACCACCTTTCAGCGTATGCATATGACGCTGCAATTCATTAATACTTGCAGCATCTTCTTCATTTTCATGAAGCTTGCTCAAAGAGCTTTCACAATCCTCCAACAACTCCTCAGCTTCTTCCAGAAAAATATCAATCAGGTCATCATCAACATCGCCATAGCTATACAGAGCCTCTTCTTTTCCTGAGATCTTCTCTGATGTAGTAGCTAGCGATGAATCAACTTCTTCGTAAATTTGCAATGTATCTGTCGATTTTTGTGCAGAAACTTCATGTAAAGAAGATGAATATTGCAACTGGCGCTGCAACTCATCCTGCATAACTTTATTAATTTTATTCAATAGTGGTTTATTTGACTCTGGCATTCTGCCTGCTTTTAATTCCTTAAGCATTGACTCGGTATTAATTATAAGTTCTGCAATAATCTCAACCACATTATCAGGGATTAATGAATCTTCACTATCTGCTCGAGCCACCACATACTTCTCTGTGGCTCCACATATTTCTGCAATCGCCTCTATTTCTGCTGTGCGCGCACTACCAAACAAGGTATGCAAAGCCCTAATCAAATCTTTATTAGCATCTAGTTTTTGTGCACCAGACTTATGCTTTGAAAACAGATCTTTTATTATTCGCAAATGCCCATTGCTTTCATCGTAATAAATCTGGAACAACATTGGATCCATATGTAATCCAGAAACCTCATTAAGCTCATCCAGATCACTTGACTCATCAATTTCTATAACAAAATCGTCAACACCTAAATCACCAATAGTCTCATCACTTTCATTTTCTTCTGCCGATAGATTGGTTTCCATTAAATAATCAAACGATCCCTCATCACCTATATCTGCAGCTTCGATTTCTTCCGCAGCATCACTACTTAAATCAAACAGCATCTCATCTTCGTCAGAGAAATCAGCTGGTACCTCAAGCGTTATTTCCTCCTCATCATCCGAACCATCAATCGCATCAAGAAGCATTTCATCTTCACTGGAAAGATCACCGTTAATTTCAAAGACCTCATCAATACCAACGTCACTATCAAGAGATAAATCTTCAACTATCTCCTGCGGAACATCTGCTGCAACTATACTTATTTTATCAGCCGATTCTTCTACGTATAAATCTAGAGTACGGCCATCCGACAAGAGCTCAGCAGAATGCATTAACTGATAAATATTTGGAATCGGTTCACGATTACCCCTCAACTGTTCTATTAATTGTGGCAGAACAGCTAACACCTCGTCCATAAGCAACAACAACTCATCCGTTACTTCAATTTTTTTATCGATTATTCGATTAAGCAGACTTTCTATTTTCCATGAAAACTCACCAATCAACGCAGCACCAATTAAACGCCCACTACCCTTGAGTGTGTGAAAATTTCTACGTACTACTGTTAGTGATTCTTCGTCATTAACATCGTTTTTCCACTTGGGAAGATGCTCATGCAACGAGCCAAGCACCTCAACAGCCTCTTCAATAAAAATCTCAACTATTTCTTCATCCGCATCATCAGCTAGAATCTCATAATCCTCATGATCAATAGATGCTTCTGCTCTAATTACATCGACAGATTTTGTAGTTGCCACATCCTGCTCACTGATCTCCATCGTTTGTTTAATTTCGTTACTATTTTCTGCAACGGCTATCGGCTCGATGTCATCACTAATCTCAACAAGGTTTTCTTCTATTAGGGGAGGCTCTACCTCATCATACTGCTTAACAATCTCAGTCAAAGCATCTAATGCTAGCTCACCCGTTTGCAAGCCTTGATCAACACCAGGACGACCTTCTGACAAAGCTTCAAAATAATATTCAATGGATGTTACTAAATCAGCAAGTGTATCTTGCTCTTCCATCTTGGGCTGACGTTGATGAGAATACAAAGCAATATGTACATATTCCTTCAATCCCAAAATTAACTTTTCAACACGCTCGGCAGATAACATCATGCAAGCACCGCGAACTTCCTCCAGACGCTGCACAACAGTTTCTAAATAGCTGACATCACTATTTCCTGCCGCATATTCAAGAATTGCTTCTTTCGCCTCCGTAAAGTTTTTTTGCCCCTCTTCGACGACTGCTGCTAAAACCTTACGATACTCAGAAGAAGGAACAACCTGACCTTCATCATCACTAATAAATCCTGATTTCCCAGCGATATAATCATCAAGTTTAGCCTCAGCCTCAAGTAGCGCACTAGCAATTTCCATAACACCTTGTTCTGTTACTTCAGACTCACCTTTGATGATTTTTTCCATCTCATCGCGTTGATCAAGCACTCTTTGCCTTACCGCACCAAAACCCAGCATGCCATAGGTATCAGCAATCTTTTCTATTTGACCAACAACAGAAGATAATTGCTCAACATCTTTATCGCTGCTTTGCATAAAGATTTCGAGCGTGTCTTTCACCGTTGCCAGATCTTCTCTGATACCTTGTGAAACGGTATCAAATAACTCAGCATTAATTCCTCCCATACTTGCTGTTAAATCTGTAACAGAAGAATCATCAGCCAGAAACTCATGCAACTTGTAAGCCTGCTTAACTTTACCAACTTGTGAGCCAGTCGATTGACTAGTAGCTACGTAATAAAGAACGTTTTTCAGAATTTCCTGAGAATACTGAGTGATAAATTTATCTTCACCAATATCAATCAATAATTTAATTTGTCGGTCAATGCTGCCTAACAATCCTTTTACAGCAATATTATTTTCTATCGCTTCATCATCAGAAATTGCTTCCAGAAATGAAGAAACAACCATCCAGAAACGCTTAACAGCAGCATCAGCAGTTACTTTTTGCAGTGATTCAATCACTGCACTCATACGCTTCAAACCAGCGCTCTGCTTATTATTTCGTAATACGTCGAGCAAGCCCAATTGATAATGTGAACGTAAACGCTTTGCTTCATCTACAAGTCGTCCAGGCTCAACGGCTGCGCCATCAAGACTAAGCTCTTCAATATCAACGGCATTAACATCAGGTAAAAAAAGAACGCTTTCAGAAAGTAATTTTTCTTTGCGCGCCGCGCGCATGTCATTCATCAGCGGCATCAAGGTAATCGGCGCATCATGATTACCTGCCTGTAGCCCCTCAAGATAATCAGGCAACTGCAACATTGCTCGCATCAAAACATCGTAAACATCTTCAGGCTTATCTATTAGACCATCGAGTTGTGCTTTTGCTGTCAGCTCCATCTCTTCAGCTAGCATCGCAGCGCCATAGACTTCAACCATTTGCAATGTACCGTAAACCAGGCGCAAATGCTCAATACATTGTTCAAGCGCAGAGGTGTTTTCACTATCTTCAATATAATCCGACAGCGATGTCTGGGCATCGTGCATAACAGCATCCAGCTGTTTTTTTACCCAGCTCAGGGAATTATATTGTATTGTACCTTCCGCTTTCATTATCTAATCAACATCCTGGGCTCATCAGCATTTGCACTATCAAGTAAATGTGCAACTTTTTAGGCCTGGTGCTCAAGTACAACGGTCTCAACATTACCATCATCCACCGAAGGCAACTTAAAGCCGGATACTGAACGTCGTAATTCACTCGATAATACATTCAGTGTGTCCAGCGAAGCCGATGTTTCCTCAGTACCTTCAGATGTTTGCAGTGTAATCTCCTGAATAACATTCATGGTGCCAGATACATTTGATGCCACACCCAATTGCTTTTTCGCCGCATCGGAAATCGCCTGAATTCGTTTTGAAAGCTGTGTCGATACCTCCTCAATTTCTTTTAGTGCAACACCCGCATCCTCGGCCATCTCAGCACCACCAACAACACCTGCAGTACTAACTTCCATGGATTTTACCGCTTCATTGGTATCTGCCTGAATCGTGTTTACCAAACCTTCAATCTGTTTAGTCGCATTACCGGCTCGTTCCGCCAGACGTTGCACCTCATCCGCAACCACCGCAAAACCACGACCAGCATCACCTGCAGTCGAAGCTTGAATTGCCGCATTCAAAGCAAGAATATTCGTCTGATCCGCAATTTCAGTAATCAGCCCTACGATGTCACCAATTTCCTGAGAAGATTCACCCAGTCGTTTAATACGTTTTGACGTTTCCTGAATTTGTTCACGAATCTTATCCATACTGCCAATCGTACTATGCACAACGCCAGCACCTTTCTGCGCAAGCGCCAATGATTGCTGCGCTACATTCGCCGAGTCCAGAGCATCCTCAGTTACGTGCTCCATGGATTCCGCCATATCGGTAATCGCCGCACTCGCTGAGGCAATCTCGCGCGCCTGTCGTGTTGAGGCTGCGGCCAACCCTGATGCTGTCGCCTGCGTTTTTTCTGTTGAAGATGAAACTTCAACCGCAGTAGAGTTAATCGTTGTAACCAGAGAGCGCAACGCGTCAATGGTAAAATTCACCGAATCCGCAATCGCACCGGTAATTTCTTCTGTTACCGTTGCATGCACCGTTAAGTCACCATCCGCCAAACTGGCCATCTCATCGAGAAGCCGCAAAATAGCACGCTGGTTCCGACGATTATTTTCCAACGCCGATTCCTCACGTTTCCTTGCTTCTTTCAGCAATAACAATCCCAAAAATATAATCAACACTACCGCAACGGCACCAAAACCAATTCCCACTAGCTGATACTTATTCAGATCGTTACTCTGATCAGAAATTTGCACTTTAAAGACCTGCAACTTTTCTAACAAATCCTTACTATCGCCACTAATTTCACTGGCGGCATCCTTAACCTCAAACAATTCCGGTGACAATTCAAGAATCCCTGCAATATTGTCACTCACCACTTTAATCAACATGGCTACTTCACGTAATTTTGCAACCGCTTCTCTATCAGTAACTTTCTCTATACGTAAGCTCTTTGAGCCCTTCAATAGTCCTTCAAGCACACGACCAAATAAAGCGGCATCTCGGCCAAACCTATCTGCGGCGGCAGCCGCTGCTTCACCGCCAACCAGAACTCTGTTCAAGTTATTCTTAATACGTTGTGACAACATCATCTGACGACTTGCTAGATAAATCTGTCTTGTTGATGCTTGCTTTCTCATCAGGACACCAACAACCTCATCAGAATAGGTCAACATTTGTGGCGTAAAACTATCAATAACCTGATACAGCTCACGCACTTCTGAAATAGCCTCCTTACCACTCAAGATGACAGCAATATCTTTTTTGTTAGCTGCCCAACTATTTTCTACTGCTGTCATTTCAGCTAATAACTCAGACGACAACGATGGTGCTTCATCTCCACCCATGCGGTATGTTTGCAAAATCTCATCAAATCGCTGTGTACCCTCAGTCAATAATTCAAAGTCTGCGTCACTACCCGATGATGCAGCGATCGCATAGTTTGCCATCTGCTGTGAAAGTAAAAGTTGCTCTGCTGACAAGCCCAGGTGTTTCTGTAAGTCTGCACGTTTAAAACCCACATAAACCAGACTCACCAACATGAAAAGAATTGACATGCCCAGAATAATACCGAGCACCAATGAAGGACTAGCTATGGCTGATTTTTTTCTATTTGCACTCATGGAAACTACTCTCCGTAACAACTTCTCCGGTTGACCCGGGAACCATTTTTCAAATTATTTATAATGCGGCTAGCGAAAAACGCTCATCTTTCGCCATATTTTCAAAACTAAAAACCGGCCAGGACTCATTTTCCCGACTAAACATATTCTTTATATAGGGTGAGATACTGTTATGAACCTGTGGCTGATCTTTGCTCTGATCTTCAATAAAAAAATGCCTCATGCCATAAACCTCATCAACCAATAAACCCGTACTGAAACCTTGATAATTAATAACAATCAAACGTCCACGTTTCCGCTGCTGCATATCAGCACCCAATAAATAACCCTTAAGATCCATTATAGGCAGCAAACTACCGCGGACATTGGCAATACCAACAACCCATGACTTCACACCAGGCACTTTTGTATACTCAGGCACATCCAGAATTTCACCAACTTCTGTCATATCGGCAATTAATTTATCATTACCTATTCGAAATCCCACACCCACCCACTTATCCTCAACATCTCCTGCCGAAGGTAACCGCCCGGCATTTTGCCGACAACGTTTTTCCAAATCCAGCAACACATCAAATGGATCGATAGTACTCACTATTAATGCTTCCCCAATTTACCGTATTAGCCTAATAACACTCGATTCAAGGCATCAATTAGAGCTTTTTCCTGAACCGGTTTAACAATATAATCCACCGCACCCTGACGCTTAGCCCATACTTTGTCGGTTTCCTGATCTTTAGTGGTAACAACAATAACCGGGGTATTAGCTGTCTCTGCTTGCTGTGAAAGTTGCCGCGTTGCCTGAAAGCCATTCATGCCAGGCATTACTACATCCATAAGCACGACATCCGGCAACATAGCTTTCGCTGCCACGATACCTTCTTCGCCAGATTGAGCGACACCCAAAGGTTCTAGCGCAGAAGTGATTAACTCTGTAGCTGTAATGTGTAATTAGTTGAGTTTGATGTAGTCATGTTATTTTATACGCCTAAATTAAGTAAC